>NZ_JBJZOM010000009.1:0-234717 GCF_047200695.1 Streptomyces callyspongiae | reverse complement strand
GGGGGGGGGGGGGGCCCCCCCCCCCCCCCCCCCCCCACCCCCGGTCAGTCGCGTGCGAGTGCGAGGAAGGGACGCTCGGCCACCGCCCATTCCGCGGTGACCTCCCAGCCGGCCCCCCGCGCCAGCCTCCGCACCGCCGTGCGTCCCAGCCGCGCCCAGGGGAAGGCCGGACTGAGGCCGCCTTCGCCGTCGTCCAGCCGGGCTTCCAGGTGTTCCTCGACGTCCGAAGCGGCGGCCTCGACGAAGAGCAGCCCGTCCGCGGCGACCAGGGCACGTACGCGGTCCAGCAGCGCCGCGGGATCACCGCCGATGCCGATGTTGCCGTCCATCAGCAGTGCGCTGCCCCACCTGCCCTCGGCCGGAAGCGGGTCGAAGACCGAGCGGCGCAGCGCGGTGCCGCCGCGCCGCCGGGTGCGGGCCACCGCGGCGGGGGAGGGGTCGATGCCCAGTACGGGGCGGCCGCGCCCGGCGAGTTCGGCCACCAGCCGCCCGGGACCGCAGCCGATGTCGAGCACCGAACCGCGGCAGCGGCGCAGCACGCTGCGGTCGGCCGGGTCCGCGCCGCCGCACCAGCGATGCACGTCGAGCGGCAGCAGGGACCCGTCGGGACGTCGCAGGAACAGCGGTCCGGATCCGGCCCGCAGCGCGTCCGCGTACGGGTCGGCGCCCCAGGGCTGCGGCGGTGCCGCCGCCGCGGAGTCGCGGGAGGATGTCGTGGCCGGTGGGGGAGGCGGGACGGTCACCGGACGGCCACCTCCCGTGCGGCCGCCCGGTGCACCGCGGCGAAGCGTCCACCGGGACAGGCCGCGGCCACCTCCGCGGCGTCGTCGGCGGTGTCCACGTCCCGCAGCGTGGGGATGTCGCGCACGGTCAGGCCCGCGCCCATCAGTCTGCGCCGCTGCTCCAGTCCGGTGAACTCCGTCGACATGGGGACGCCGCGCACCAGTCCCGGTTCCGGCCGGGCCAGTCCCAGGGCCCAGAAGCCGCCGTCGGCGGCCGGTCCGAACCAGGCGTCGCAGTCGTCCCAGGCCGCCGGGGCCAGCGCGGGGGCCAGATGATCCGCCGTCAGCTGGGGCGTGTCCATGCCCACCAGCAGTGCCGGTCCGTCGCAGAGGGCGAACGCCGCCTCGATCCGTTCGTCCAGTCCGCCGTCCACCTGCGGCACCACCTCGTAGCCGGCGTCCGGCGGCAGCCAGGTTCCCGGGCGGCCCGACAGCACGAGCACCCTGCGCCGTGCCGGCAGCAGCGCAACCGTCTCCAGGGTGTCCGCCAGCGACGCCTCGGCGAGCCGCGCCGCCTGTTCGGGTGTGTACGGCGGGCTGAGCCGGGTCTTGACCCTCCCCGGCACCGGTTCCTTCGCGATCACCAACAGCGTCGTGTCCCCCGCGCCGCTCAACGCAGCACCGCCCGCATGTCCTTCACGGCCTGGGCGGTGCCGAGCCAGGTGCCGGTCACCTTCGACTCGCCCGTGCGGGGCAGGTAGTCGACCTCCGTCTCCCGGATGCGCCAGCCCGCGTCGGCCGCCCGCACCACCATCTGCAGCGGGTAGCCGCTGCGGCGGTCGGTCAGCTCGAGGTCCAGGAGTTCCTTCCGCCGGGCCACCCGCATGGGCCCCAGGTCGTGCAGCCGCACTCCGGTGCGGCGGCGCACCATGCGCGCCAGGACCTGGTTGCCCACCCGCGCGTGCAGCGGCCACGACGCCCGCGAGACGGGCCGTCTGCGGGCGAGGACGAGGTCGGCGGTGCCGTCGTGCACCTGCGCCGCGACCCGGGGCACGGCCGAGGGGTCCAAGGAGGCGTCGCAGTCGCAGAAGGCGACGAGGTCGGCCTCGGCCGCCTCGAGCCCGGCGTGGCACGCGGCGCCGAACCCGCGCCGCTCCTCGTGCACCACCAGGGCCCCGCGCTCGCGCGCGATCTCGGCGGACCCGTCGGTCGAACCGTTGTCGACGACGACGGCACGCCAGCCTTCCGGAAGCCTGTCCAGTACCCACGGCAGCGCCTCCGCCTCGTTCAGGCAGGGCAGCACCAGATCACCCGACGGGACCTCGGGGGGAGTCACCTTGTCGTTCATCGACTTCACCCTACGTACGCGCCCGGGCCCCGGCCTGTTCCCGCGCCCTTACGAAACGCGGACATCCGCCGCCCGCTGCCGCCACCGCCGGCCCGGCACCGGGAAGCTGCTGCGAGACTCGGTGTGTGCAGCAGAAGACGCCTTCATCCCGGGTCCTGGTGGTGGACGACGACCCCACCGTTCTGGAGGTGGTGAGCCGGTACCTGGGCCGGGCCGGTTACACCGTCGACCGCGCGGCGGACGGCCGCGAGGCACTCGCGCACGCCGAGTCCGCGCCGCCGGACCTGGTCGTGCTGGACCTGATGCTTCCCGGCCTGGACGGTTTCGAGGTGTGCCGTGCCCTCCGTGCCCGCGGTCCGCTCCCGGTGGTGATGCTGACCGCCCGCGGCGACGAGGAGGACCGGATCATGGGCCTCGAGATCGGCGCAGACGACTACGTGACGAAACCCTTCAGCCCCCGCGAACTGGTGCTGCGCGTGCAGTCGGTGCTGCGCCGCGCCGGTGCGGCGGCCCCGCCGGGGCCCCGGCTGAGCGGCGGCGGCATCAGCCTGGACCCGACCGCACGGACGGCGCAGGACAGTCGCGGGCCGCTGGCGCTCACCCTGCGCGAGTTCGACCTGCTGGAGCACTTCCTCCGCCACCCCGGCCGCGCCTTCAGCCGGGAGGAACTGATGTCGGACGTGTGGGGCTGGGACTTCGGCGATCTGTCGACCGTCACCGTGCACGTCCGCAGACTCCGCCACAAGATCGAGGACGATGCCGCACGCCCCCGCCTCATCGCGACGGTGTGGGGCGTGGGCTACCGCTTCGACGGCGGGCCGCGACGTGCGCCGCAGCAACCCGCCCCGGACCGGGAAAGGGGCGCCGATGGGTGACCTCGTGCTGATCGCCCTGTACGCGGCCGCCGGCTCCGCGTGCGCCGGCCTGCTGGGCGTGCTCGCGCTGCGGGCACTGCGCCGCCGCTCGATCACGGTCTCCCTCACGGTCCTGGCGGCCGTCGCCGTGTCCGCGATGCTCGCAGGCACCCTCTCGGTGGCGTGGGCGATGTTCCTCTCCTCGCACGACCTGGCCGTCGTCACCATGGTGTGCGCCGCTGCCGCCGCCACCTCCACACTGACCGCGGTCCTGCTGGGGCGCAGTGTCGTCGCCGGGCACCGCCGTCTGGAGGCGGCGGCCCGGGTACTCGGTGAGGACGGTGGGTTCCGCCGTCCCGACGTTCCGATGCCGGCGGAACTCGCCGCGCTCGCCGACCAGCTGGCCGACACCACCGACCGCCTCACCGCCTCCCGCGAACGGGAGCAGGCCCTGGAGGCGTCCCGGCGGGAACTGGTCGCCTGGATCTCGCACGACCTGCGGTCCCCGCTGGCCGGACTCCGTGCCATGGCCGAGGCCCTCGAGGACGGCATGGCGGAGGACCCGGCCCGCTACCACCGGCAGATGCGCGGCGAGGTCGAACGTCTCTCCGGCATGGTGAACGACCTGTTCGAGCTGTCCCGGATCCAGGCGGGGTCCCTGGTGCTGTCGCCCGCCCGCGTCTCCGCCTACGACCTGGTCAGCGACGCCATCGCCGGCGCCGACCCGCTCGCTTCCGGCCGGGGCGTGCAGGTCGCCGACGAGGGCGTGGCCCCGCTCCCGCTGGACGTGGACGGCAAGGAGATGACGCGGGTCCTCGCCAACCTGCTGGTCAACGCCATCCAGCGCACCCCCGCCGACGGGACCGTCGCCGTCGCCGCCCACGCGGTCTCCGGCTCCGCGGTGCTCTCCGTGACCGACGGCTGCGGCGGCATCCCCGACCAGGACCTTCCCCGGGTCTTCGACACGGGCTGGCGGGGCACGGCCGCGCGCACGCCTCCGGCCGGCGCGGGGCTGGGGCTGGCGATCGTGCGTGGCATCGTCGAGGCCCACGCGGGCAACGTCGCCGTGCACAACGTCCCCGGCGGGTGCCGTTTCGAGGTGACCCTGCCCCTGGCCCCCCGGACCGTCGCCCCGGACACCCTCGCACCAGGGGCGTGAACGAGCGACCGGGCGCCGTCACGACCTCCCGTGCGCCTCCCGGCGCGGGGCGGCGTACGGTCGGCGCCATGGACGGCACACACGCCACCGGCGCCCCGCCCGACACCTCGCCGGCCCCGGACGGCCCCTACCGCCGCGAGGACGTCGCCCGCTGGGCACCCGAGCCCGACAAGCGGCCCGGCCGCACCGCGTTCCAGCGGGACCGCGGCCGGGTGCTGCACTCGGCCGCGCTGCGCCGCCTCGCCGGGAAGACGCAGGTCGTGCCCGCGGTGCCCGCCGTCCTGCCCGGCGAGCACCCGTCCCCCGCGGGAGGAGTGTGGGACGCCAGCCCGCGGACCCGCCTCACCCACTCCCTGGAGTGCGCGCAGATCGGACGCGAACTCGGCGCCGCACTCGGCTGCGACCCCGACCTCGTCGAAGTGGCATGCCTCGCCCACGACCTCGGCCACCCGCCGTTCGGCCACAACGGTGAGCGCGTCCTCAGCGGCGTCGCCGAGCCCTGCGGCGGTTTCGAGGGCAACGCCCAGTCGCTGCGCCTGCTCGCCCGGCTGGAACCGAAGCGCTTCGTCGAGCCACCGGACAGCGACGGGGAACCGGTGAGCGTCGGCCTCAACCTCACCCGGGCCTCCCTCGACGCCGCCACCAAGTACCCGTGGCCGCGCGGCGGCGACCCCGCCGACCCCGTGTCGCCCAAGTTCGGCGTATACGAGGACGACCTGCCCGTCTTCCACTGGTTCCGCCGAGGCGCCCCCGCGCACCGCCGATGCTTCGAGGCGCAGGTCATGGACTGGGCGGACGACGTCGCCTACTCCGTGCACGACGTCGAGGACGGACTGCACGCCGGCCACCTCGACCCCAACCTGCTGCTGGCCGAGCCCGAGCGCCGCGACGTGTTCGACCTCGCCGCCGCCCGGTACGCGCCCGGCGCCGGCCACGAGGAACTGGCGCAGGCACTGGACGGGCTGCTCGACCAGGAATGGTGGCCCCACGGCTACGACGGCACTGCCCTCGCGCAGGGCCGGCTCAAGGACGCCACCAGCCAACTCATCGGCCGCTTCTGCCTGGCGGCCGAGGCTGCCACCCGCAGCAGGTACGGATCGGGGCGGCTCACCCGCTACGACGCGGAACTGGTCGTCCCTCCCGCCGTGCGCCTGGAATGCGCCGTCCTCAAAGCCGTCGCCGACCGCTACGTCATGCAGCGCGAGGACCAGGAACGGCTGCGCGCGGACCAGCGCGTGGTCCTGCGAGAGCTGGCGGAAGCACTGGTGGCCCGCGCACCGGAGGGACTGGACCCGCAGTACCGGTCGCTGTTCTCCCGCGCCGCGGACGACACGGCCCGGCTGCGCGTCGTCGTCGACCAGATCGCCTCGCTCACCGACGCGTCCGCACGGGCGCTGCACGCACGGCTCCTCCGGGGCGGGACCGTCTGACGCCCCAGTCCGTCACCCGGCCGCCGCCACGCCCCTTCCCGCAGCCGGGCGGATGGGAGAGGCTCGCGTGGGGAGAGTTCCGCGCAATCGGGGAATCCTGTGCAGGGAACCCTCCGAGGAGGGTATGGCCGGGGGGATCGTCTCAGCGAGGAGGCCTCACGTGGTCGACGCACATCGGACCTTCGTCATCGTCGGCGGTGGCCTGGCCGGCGCCAAAGCGGCCGAGACCCTCAGATCCGAGGGCTTCACCGGGCGCGTCATCCTGATCGGTGATGAACGCGACCACCCGTACGAACGCCCTCCGCTGTCCAAGGCGTATCTGACGGGGGAGGCCGAGCGCGACAGCCTCTTCGTGCACGCCCCCTCCTGGTACGCCGAGGCGGAGGTCGAACTGCACCTCGGCCAGCCGGCCGTGAGCATCGACCGCGAGGCGAAAGCCGTCACCCTCGGCGACGGCGCCCGCATCCACTACGACAACCTGCTCCTCGCCACGGGCGCCGAGCCGCGTCGCCTCGACGTGCCCGGAACGGACCTCGCCGGCGTGCACCACCTGCGCCGCCTCGCCCACGCCGAGCGGCTCCGTGGCGTCCTGGCCTCCCGCGGCACGGAGAACGGGCACCTGGTCATCGCCGGTGCGGGCTGGATCGGCCTCGAAGTCGCCGCCGCCGCACGCGGCTACGGGCTCGAAGTGACCGTCATCGAACCCGACCCCACCCCGCTCCACGCGGTCCTCGGCCCCCAGATGGGTGAGTTCTTCGCCGATCTTCACCGGGACCACGGCGTCCGCTTCCACTTCGGTGCCCGGCTGACGAGGATCGTCGGCGAGGACGGCATGGTGCAGGCAGTGGAGACGGACGACGGCGAGGAGCACCCGGCGCACGAGGTGCTCGCGGCGATCGGCGCCGCACCCCGCGTCGGGCTGGCCCGCGCCGCCGGGCTGGACCTGGCCGCCCGGGGCGGCGGCATCGCCGTCGACGACGCGTTCCGCACCTCCGACCCGCACATCTTCGCCGCGGGCGACGTCGCCGCACTCCAGCACCCGCTGCTCGGGATGCGGTTGCGCGTCGAGCACTGGGCGAACGCGCTGAACTCCGGCCCGTCCGTCGCTCGCGCGATGCTCGGCCAGCAGGTCTCCTACGACCGGGTGCCGTACTTCTTCTCCGACCAGTACGACCTGGGCATGGAGTACTCCGGGTGGGCGCCGCCGGGGTCCTACGACGAGGTCGTCGTCCGCGGCGATCCGGGCAAGCGCGAGTTCGTCGCCTTCTGGCTGCGAGAGGGCACGGTCCTGGCGGGCATGAACGCCAACGTCTGGGACGTGGCCGAGCCCGTCCAGCGGCTCATCCGCTCCGGACGTCCGGTCGAGCGGCACAGGCTGACCGATCCGGGCGTTCCCCTCGACTCGCTGGCCTGACCGCCCCCACCCGGCAGGTCCCGACCGCCGCCTCCCGGGGCGGGCCGCAACCGTAGGCTGGCCCCATGGCGATCCGAACCGCAGTCGTGCCCGTCGCGGACATCCTCGACCTGCGGTGGCAGGTGCTGCGGCCCGGGCTGCCCCGGGATGCGGCGGTGTTCCCCGAGGATGAGCAGCCGGGCGCCTTCCACATCGCCGCCTACGACGACGCGGAACCGGCCCCCGGCGCGGCCGGCGGCGTGAGCGGCTGCGGCAGCTTCTTCCCCGAGGCGTGCCCCGCGGTGCCGGGTGACGGCGCCTACCGCATCCGCGGCATGGCGAGCGCGCCCGGGCAGCGCGGGCGGGGGTTCGGGGCCGCGGTCCTCGACGCCGGGACACGGGAGGCAGCCGCCCGGGGGGCGCGCCTGATGTGGTGCAACGGCCGCACCGGGGCGCGGGGCTTCTACGAGCGGCACGGCTACACGACGGTCGGTGACGAGTTCGTCATCGAGGGGGTCGGCCCGCACTTCGTCTTCGCCCGTCCCCTGGACCGGCACCCGGAGCCGTGCCCACCGGACCGGGGTGTCCGCGGCGCGCCGTAGACTTCCCCCGTGGCGGGAAGGATCAACGACGACGACGTGAAGGCGGTACGGGACGCGGTTCCGATCGACGCCGTCGTCTCGGAGTACCTCCAGCTCCGGAACGCGGGCGGGGGACAGCTCAAGGGCCTGTGCCCGTTCCACGACGAGAAGTCCCCCTCCTTCCACATCAGCCCCAGCAAGGGCTTCTACCACTGCTTCGGCTGCCAGGAGGGCGGGGACACCCTCGACTTCGTGATGAAGGTCGACCACCTGTCCTTCTCCGAGGCCGTCGAACGGCTCGCCGCCCAGGCGGGCATCACCCTGCGCTACGAACAGGGCGGCTACGGGCGCGGCAGCCAGGCCGGCGAACGGACCCGGCTCGTCGAGGCCCACCGCGCCGCGGCCGCCTACTACCGTGAGCAGCTCGCTGCACCCGAGGCCGAGATCGCCCGGAGGTTCCTGGCCTCCCGCGGATTCGGCCAGGAGGCGGCGGAGCACTTCGGCGTCGGCTACGCGCCCGCCGGCTGGGACCACCTCGTGCGTTTCCTGCGGGGCAAGGGCTTCACCGACAAGGAGATGACCCTCGCGGGCCTCGCCCAGGACAGCCGCTCCGGCCGGCCCATCGACCGCTTCCGCGGCCGGCTCCTGTGGCCCATCCGGGACATCACCGGCGAGGTCGTCGGCTTCGGAGCCCGCAAACTGCGCGAGGACGACAACGGCCCGAAGTACCTCAACACCCCGGAGACCCCCCTCTACCGCAAGTCGCAGGTGCTCTACGGCATCGATCTCGCCAAGCGGGAGATCGGCAGGTCCGGCCGCGCCGTGGTCGTCGAGGGCTACACCGACGTGATGGCCTGTCACCTCGCCGGCGTCACCGGAGCCATCGCCACCTGCGGCACCGCATTCGGCGGCGAACACGTCAAGATCCTGCGCCGGGTGCTGATGGACAACTCCCGCTCCGAAGTGGTCTTCACCTTCGACGGCGACGCCGCCGGCCGCAAGGCCGCGCTGCGCGCCTTCGAGGACGACCAGAAATTCGCCGCCCGCACCTCGATCGCCATCACCCCCGGCGGCATGGACCCCTGCGAGCTGCGGCTCGCCGAGGGCGACGACGCGGTGCAGGAACTGGTGGAGGGGCGCACGCCGCTCTTCGACTTCGCGATCCGCTCCGCGGTCTCGGAACACGACCTGGACACGGCCGAGGGCAGGTCCGCCGCGCTGGAGGAAGCCGCGCCGATCGTCGCCCGCATCAAGGACGCCGCGATCCAGCACGAGTACGCCGTCCGGCTCGCCGGCCTGCTCGGGATCCTCGACACGCAGTTCGTGGTGCGCAGAGTCGGGCAGCTCGCGAAGTGGGCGCGGGAGCGCGCGGCCCGCCCAGCCCCCGCAGGCCGCCCGGGCCCGCCCCCACCGGCAGCGGCACCGGGCCGCGCCGCCCGCCCGGCGCCCGGCGGCCCGGCCCTGAACCTCCGCAGCCCGGCCCACCGGGTGGAGCGGGAACTGCTGAAGCTCGCGCTCCAACGCCCCGACCTGGTCGCCCCGACCTTCGACGCGTACGGCGCGGACGAGTTCACCGCCCCGCCGTACGCGGTCGTGCGGCAGGCCGTCGGGGCTGCCGGCGGAGTCGCCGGGGCGGACGACGAGTTCGTCGCCCGCGTCCGGGAGGCCGCGCCCGACGACACGGTGAGGAGCCTGGTCACCGAACTCGCCGTCGAACCGCTGCGGGCGGCGCGCGGCCGGGAACCCGACGTGCTGTACGCGGGAGAGCAGCTGGTCGCCGTACGGCTGGCCGCCGTCGAGGCGCGCGTCGCCGAGCTGGAGGGCACGGCCCGGCGGCTCGAGGCGCAGCGCGACCACGAGGCGGCCGCACCCGTACGCGAACAGCTCTGGGTGCTCCAGCAGTACGCCCGCGCACTGCGGGACCGCGGAGCCGACGCGCTGTAGGACCGCCCGCACCGCCCGCACCGCCTCACGCGCCCCTCCCTGGAACTCCCGCGGCCCGACGTGCCGTCAGGCCGCACCGGCCGCCGGAGATTCACCCCGCACGACCCTCGTGGGCGGAGTGTGTTCTGGCGCACACTGGTGGGCGGTGCCCGCACGTCTTCACGGCGGGGCGGTGCGCGGCTCGCCGCGGCCGGTCCCGTTGCGTTCGCCGTCGACGAACCGGCAGCGATCACTTGGAGGTCGCATCAGTGCAGACCCGGACCCCGACCAGCGCGGCCGCGGCCGCCCCGCACGCACCATCCGTCCCGCGCCCCGCCGGTGCCTCCCGCACTCCCCGTGCCGTGCCTCCGCCCGGGCGTGGCCCCGTCGCTCCCCCGAAACCCGTGCGCGGTCCCCGCTCCGGTGCCGCCGCAGCGGCAGGTGCCCCGGGCACCGGTCTCTCCGGTGACCCCTTCCGCCAGTACCTCCGCGAGATCGGCCGCATCCCGCTGCTCTCGGCCGACGAGGAGGTCGAGCTGGCCCGCAGAGTGGAGGCCGGGGTGTTCGCCCGGGAACGCCTCGCGGATTCCGCCGGACTCGACGTACCGCTCGCCCGCGACCTCGAACGGCTCGTGGCTCTCGGCCGGGCGGCGCAACGCACGCTCATCGAGGCGAACCTGCGCCTGGTGGTGTCCGTGGCGAAGCGCTACACCGGCCGCGGCCTGACCATGCTCGACCTGGTGCAGGAGGGCAATCTCGGGCTGATGCGCGCCGTCGAGAAGTTCGACCACGCGCGCGGATTCAAGTTCTCCACCTACGCGACCTGGTGGATCCGGCAGTCCATGGCCCGCGCTCTCGCGGACCAGGCCCGCACGATCCGGGTGCCGGTGCACGTGGTGGAACTCATCAACCGGGTGATCCGCGTGCAGCGGCGGCTCCTCCAGGAAAACGGCCGCGAACCGACCCCGGACGAGGTCGCCGTCCACGTCGACCTGACGGCGCAGCGGGTCACCGAGGTGCTGCGGCTCGCGCAGGAACCGCTGTCCCTGCACACGCCGGTCGGCGCGGAGGACGAGAGCGACCTCGGGGACCTCATCGAGGACGGCGACGCGGTCTCCCCGGCGGAATCGGCGACCTTCCTGCTGCTCCGGCAGCACGTGCAGGCGGTGCTCGCCACCCTCCAGGAGCGGGAGCGCCGCGTCGTGCAGCTGCGGTACGGCCTCGTGGACGGGCGCCCCCGAACCCTGGAGGAGATCGGCCGCCTCTTCGGCGTCACGCGGGAACGCGTCCGCCAGATCGAGTCGCGGACCCTCGGCAAGCTGCGCTGCCACGCGGCGGCGGACCAGCTGCGCGGCTACCTCGACTGAATTCCTGCCGGGGTTCTTCCGCAGAACCTCCCGGCAGCCGGCCGAACGGGCGACCGGTCTGCCGGGCGGCTGCCGGTCACCCGAAGGCGCCCGGATGGGTCTGCTCGCGGACCGTCGCGTACTGCTGCCGGACCGCCCGGCCCACCGCCGTGTCCTCCTCGGACGCCTCGAACACCTGGCACGCGGGGGCGGGCCAGGCCGGCGGCGCGGTCTCGCCCGACGCCGCCCAGGCTGCCTGCCGGGCCGCACCGAGAGCGGTGTAGTCGGCCGGCTCCGGCACCGCCACGCGGGCGCCGAGCAGCCCCGGCGCTGCCGCCCGCACTGCGGGAAGGCCGGCCGCGGCGCCCAGCAGGAACACCCGTCGCACCTGCACGCCGCGGCCGCGGAGGAGGTCCAGGGCGTCGGCGAGGCCGCAGAGCATTCCTTCGAAGGCCGCCCGGGCGAGATGCTCGGGGCGCATGCTCTCCCGGCGCAGCCCGTGCAGTGAGCCCGCGGTGTGAGGGAGCTCCGGGGTCCGCTCGCCCTCCAGGTAGGGCAGCAGCACCAGGCCGTAGGAGCCGGGAGTGGAACGGCAGGCCAGCTCGGAGAGCCCGTCGAGGTCGGTGTTCAGCATCTCCGCGGTGCCGCGGAGGACCCGCACGGCGTTCAGGGTGCGCACCACCGGCAGGTGGAGGCCGGTGGCGTCCGCGAAGGAGGCGATGGTGCCGGTCGGATCGGCCAGGGCCCGGTGGTGCACCGCGAAGACGGAACCGGAGGCGCCCAGCGACACCACCGCGTCGCCGATGCCGACGCCCAGCCCGAACGCGGCTGCCATCGTCTCGCCGGTTCCCGCCGAGATCAGCAGGCCCTCGGGAGTCGTGCCCGCCGTCTCGGCGGGGCCGATGACCTGCGGCAGAGTGAGCGGGTGGCCGAGCGCGAGCTCTGCGAGATCCGGGCGGTAGGACTCGGTGGCCGCCGACCAGTAGCCGGTGCCGGACGCGTCACCGCGGTCGGTGGTGCGTCGCGACGGGCGGCCCAGCAACTGCCAGGTCAGCCAGTCGTGCGGCTGCATCACCTCCACCACACGCGAGGCGGTCTCCGGGTCGGTGCGGGAGAGCCAGCGCAGCTTCGCGACGGGGTGGGCGGCCTGCGGGACGGCGCCCACCGCCTGAGCCCAGCCCTCACGGCCGCCCAGCGCGTCGACCAGGTCGGTCGCGGCACCCTGCATCGCCAGGTCGTTCCCGAGCAACGCCGGCCGTACCGGCGCCCCGGACGCGTCCAGCGCGACGACTCCTTGCTGTTGGGCGGCCACCCCGATCGCTGCCACGTCGCCCAGAAGGCCGCCCGCGGCGGCCTCACCGAGCGAGAGCAACCACGACTGCGGATCGTCCCGTTCGCCCGGGTGGTCGGCGCTTCCCTGCCGGACGATCTCGCCCGAGGAGGCGTCGCACACCACGAGGCGACTGTGGGCCGCTGCACTGTCCAGACCTGCGACTATCCCCATGGGGCGCATGATGCCGCATGGGACGCGGCGGACGACGCGGTGGCCGTGTGACTGCGGGCACAGCGCCGGAGGCGAGGCAGAGCCGGAGCCGCAGAGAGGCAGCCCTCCGGGGGCGACGGGGACCGGCGCCCCCGGACCGGGACCGCATCGGCTTCCCAGCAGCCTTGGTGGGAGGGAGAGTTGGCGTGGAGCCGAGGAGTGGGCGTGTCCTCGGACACGCCCACTCGTTGCACAGTTCGTCCGCTGCTCCGGCCGAAGCCGGGGGAGCGTGAGTGGGGCGGGTGGGACTCGAACCCACGGCCGACGGATTATGAGTCCGTTGCTCTAACCGGCTGAGCTACCGCCCCTCACGGCGCGTCGTGCACGTGTGTGCGCGTCGTCTGCCGCAGCATAGCCGCTCATACGATCTCTCGCCCGTGCCGGGATCGGATCCACGGGATCTTCGGGTGCACGTTCGTGTGCGGCCGCGAGCCGGTTGTCCGTTCCGTCCCGTGATCTCCCGGGTGGACTCTGCCGGAAGGGGCGGTGGGCGGTGCCACGACAAAGGGCCCCGTACGGGGCCCTTCGAGTGAGGCTCCCCCGACTGGATTCGAACCAGTAACCTGCCGGTTAACAGCCGGCTGCTCTGCCGATTGAGCTACAGGGGACTGACCTGCTCGGGACCGCCTTCCGGTTTCCCGGGGGCACTCCCTCGCTGCGAGCAATACATTAGCGCATGCCGGGCGCTACGCCGAAATCGGTGTGCCGCCGGGCCCATGACCGCCTCCACGAAAGGGGTGCCATGCGGTACCGAATCAGCTTCGTCCTCGGCCTGGCCATCGGCTTCGTACTCGGAACCCGCGCCGGCCGGGAGCGCTACGAGCAGATGCGTCGGCAGGCCCAGCGCCTCGGTGAGAACCCCGCCTTCCGCAACGTCGCGGAGTCCGCCGCGCAGAACGGCCGTCAGATCGCCACGCGGGCGTACGACACGGTGAACGAGCGCACCGGGCACCGCCTGCCGGACGCCGTGAGCGACCGCGTGCACTCCCTTGCCGACCACCGGGCGAACGGCGACGACTGGGGGACCGGCAGCGCCTGATCCGGGGAGGGACGTGCGGCGCCGCGGCGTCACGGGATCGTGCCCGTGCGCCGTCCGTCGCACAGCACCGCCATCGGGTCGCCCTGCCGCGCCACGCGGTCCGGGACGTCCGCGGCGGTGAAGACCAGATCCCGGGGTGTCCGGGCGGCCGCGAGCTCGTCCCAGCTCAGCGGCGTCGACACGGTCGGCTGCGGCTGGGCCCGCAGCGTGTAGGGGGCTGCCGTGGTCTTGGCCCAGGAGTTCTGCGAGTGGTCCACGAACACCTTGCCGGCCCGCAGCTTACGCGCCATCCGGTGGAGCGCCAGTGTCGGCATGGCCCGCTCCGCCTCCTGTGCGAGGCGCTTGGCGTAGGCCGAGACCGCCGAGCAGTCCGTGGGGCTGACGGCAGCCAGCAGATGCAGTCCCTTGGCTCCCGACGTCTTGGCCAGAGCCGTCAGTCCGTCCTGAGCCAGGCGTTCCCGCAACCACACCCCGACCGTGCGGCACTCCATGATCGTCGCCCCTTCGCCCGGGTCGAGGTCGAACACGATCCGGTCGGCCCTGCGCGGAGTCTCCACCCGCCACTGGTGGGTGTGCAGCTCGAGGGCCGCCAGGTTCGCCGCCCACACCAGCGTCGCCAGGTCCTCCACCACGACCTGGCGCTCCGGGACGTCCCCGCTGCGCCGGACCTCCGCCGTTCTCACCCAGTCGGGGGTTCCCGGCGGCGGGTTCTTCGCGAAGAAGCCCGCCGCCTCGACGCCGTCGGGGAAGCGGCGGAAGGACACGGCGCGGGAGCGGAGATGAGGCAGCACTGCCTCCGCGACCGCCACGTAGTAGTGGACGGCCTCGCCCTTGGTGAAGCCCGCGGCCGGGTACAGCACCTTGTCCAGATTGCTGAGGGAGAGCCGGTGGCCGTCGATCTCCGTGGTGGGCATACTCGGAAGAATCCCACAGAAGGGACAAGCGATGCGTTCCATCTGGAAGGGGGCCATTTCTTTCGGGCTGGTCTCCATCCCGATCAAGGTGGTCTCCGCCACCGAGAGCCACGGCGTCTCGTTCCGCCAGATCCACACCACCGACGGCGGCAGGATCCGCTACCGAAAGGTGTGCGAGCTCGACGGCGAGGAGGTGCCGGCCGAGGAGATCGGCAAGGCCTATCAGACCGCCGACGGCAGCGCGGTCGAGATCACCGAGGACGATCTCGCCTCCCTGCCCCTCCCGACCGCCAAGACCGTGGAGATTCTCGGGTTCCTGCCCGCCGAGGACATCGACCCCATCCGGTTGGACCGTTCGTACTACCTCACCGGCGACGGTCAGGGGGCGGCGAAGCCGTACGTGCTGCTGCGGGAGGCGCTGAACCGTTCCGGACGGGTCGCCGTCGCCAAGCTCGCCCTCCGCAACCGGGAGAGCCTCGCCATGCTCCGCGTCTACCAGGACACCCTCACCCTGCACACCATGCTCTGGCCGGACGAGGTGCGGCCCGCCGAGGGCATGGCCCCCAGCGAGAGCGTCCAGGTGCGCGACGCGGAACTCGATCTCGCCGACACCCTGATGGAGACCCTGGGCGAACTGGACATGGCGGACCTGCACGACGAGTACCGGGAAGCGCTGGAGGCCCTCGTCGATGCCAAGGAGTCCGGCGGTCCGCTGCCCACGGGGGAGCCTGCAGCCGCCACCGGGAAGGTCGTCGACCTCATGGCGATGCTGGAGACCTCCGTCCGGGAGGCACGGGAATCACGCGGCGAGCCCGAGGGGACCGGAGGCGAGGCCGAGGTCCACGACCTCCGGGACGGGCGCCGGACCCCGGCGACGGGCCAGGAAGGGAAACGCCCCGCGAAGAAGGCGGCCGCCGCGGAACCGTCTGGAGGGAAGCGCGGGACCGCGAAGAAGACCGCGGCGGCCAAGAAGGCGTCCAACGGGGCGTCCACGACCGCGGGGAGGAAATCCGCCGGCGGGAAGAAGACGACCGCGAAGTCCTCCGGCACGAAGAAGACCGCTGCCAAGAAGACGTCGGCGACCAAGCGCCCCCGCAAGTCGGCCTAGTAGCCTGCGGCCCCTGCGCGGCGCACCCCCGGGCGGGGCGGCCGTCACCCCGCCCGGCCGCCCCGCCCGGCGCGAGGGAACAACACCTCCTCGGCAGTGCGCGGCCCCGGCTCGTCCTCCCCGAGCACGCCGTACGCGCGCAGAGCGGCGGCCACGGCGGTGCCCCACGGAATCCGCAGCCCCGCCTCCGACAGCAGATCCGTTTCGGAGAGCAGCTCCTCCGTCCGGCCGGCACGCAGCCCCGCCCCCGTCAGCACGGCCGCGTCCTGTGCCCAGCGCAGCGCGAGGTCCACGTCGTGCGTCGCCATCACCACGGTGGTGCCGGAGCTCCGGAGTCCGGCGAGAACCGTGAGCAACTGCTCCTGGCCGTGCGGATCGAGCCCCGCCGTGGGCTCGTCGAGGACCAGCAGCCCCGGCCGCATCGCCACCGCGCCCGCGAGCGCCGCCCGCTTGCGCTGACCGTAGGACAGCAGATGCGTCGGACGGTCCCGCAGCGCCGCGATGCCCAGGGCGTCCAGGGACTCGTCCACCCGGCGGCGGACCTCGTCCTCGGGCACTCCCAGGTTCAGCGGGCCGAACGAGACGTCCTGGGCCACCGACGCGGCGAAGAGCTGATCGTCGGGATCCTGCACCACCAGCTGGACGGCGGTCCGCAGCCGCGTCAGGCCCGCCCGGTCGTAGCGCACCGGCGCCCCCTCCAGCAGCAGCCGTCCCGAACCGCAGCGCAGCCCGCCGGAGAGCAGCCGGAGCAGCGTGGTCTTCCCGCTGCCGTTCCGCCCGAGCAGGGCGAGCGAACGCCCCCGCTGCACGGTGAAGTCCAGGTCCCGGATCACCCACGGACCGTCCTCGTAGCGGAAGCCCGCACCGTCGAGCGCGACCAGCGGTTCGGGGGACGGGTTCAAGGAAGCAGCCTTTCCAGGACGAGGGTGGCGACGATCAGCCCGATGAGCAGCAGTGCCGTACCTGCCAGGAAGGGGCGGGACGGCAGGACGGCGGGCACCAGCACCCGCAGCGTGCCGTCGTAGCCCCGCCCCGTCAGTCCCCGCTCGAGGCGCTGGGCGCGGTCGAAGGCGCGGACGAACGCGGTGGATGCCAGGCCGGCCAGTGAGCGCCACGCGGCCGCCCGGGTGGCATGGCCCAACCGGGCCGCCTGCGCCTCCCGCACACGTCGCACGGCATCCAGCAGCAGGAAGCTCATCCGGTACATCACCAGCGCCACGTCCACGACCGCGGGGGGCACTCCGGCACGCACCAGGCGCGGCACCACGTCGGCGACGGGAGTGGTGAACGCGAACAGCAGCAGCCCGAGCGAGGCCGCCGACGTGCGCAGCAGCAGTCCGACAGCCTGGACGGGACCCTCGGGCGCCCACGAGAGACCCCAGCCGGAGCCGTCACCCGCTCCTCCCAGCCGGAACAGCAACGGGACCGCTCCGGTCACGCAGAAACCGAGGGGTACCCGGAAGGCGCGCCACAGCCGGCGCCCCGCGACGCCGGCCGGGCCGAGCAGCACGGTCAGCGTCGCGGCGGCGACGAGCGCGGCGCCCGGCCACGGCGGCAGGGCGACGGCGAGCGCGGTCAGCCCCAGCCCCAGCGCGGCCTTCTCCAGCGGGTGACGCCCCCGCCAGCGGTTCTCGTGGGCTGCGGCGTCGATGGGCAGCACGAGCGGCTACGGGACGGGTCGGCCGTCGGCCTCGCCGGCCACCGGGGCCGGTGCCGCGGCCTCGGCGGCCGCCGCGCCCTGGCGGCGTCCCCGGCGCAGCCCGAAGTAGTAGGCCACCACACCCCCGCCGAGAGCGGCCTGCAGCGCGAACAAGCCCGACGCCACTTCGCCCGACGGTGGTTCGTACACCGGTGCGAACCACGGTTCGTAGGCGGGAGCGTTCTCCTCGATGGCGCCCTGCGCCCGGGCGTCGGCACCGCCGAAGGGTTCGTCCGCGCCGTCGCCGGCGCCGATGGCCAGCGGGACCACGGCCAGGCCGACCACCACGGCGATCAGCAGCAGATTGATGCGGGTTCCGCGCGTCACCGGGCCGCCTCCTGCGTCGAGGCCGCCCGGTTCTCCGCCGCTCGAGCGGGCCCCGGGGCGAGCCGGGTCAGCACTCCGAGGCGGCGCAGCTCGCCTCGGCTGGACTGGGTCAGCAACCGCATCACCAGCACGGTGAGCAGGCCCTCGCTGACGGCCAACGGGAGCTGTGTGACGGCGAAGATGCCGCCGAACTTGGCCAGTGCTCCGGCCACGCCGGTCACCGGGTCGGGGAAAGCGAGTGCGAGCTGCACGCTGGTGACGCAGTAGGTGCTGAGGTCGGCCAGGAAAGCGCCCGCGAAGACGGCAGCCATCAACGGAGCCCCGGTGCGGACCAGCAACCGGTAGGCCCCGTAGCCCGCCCAGGGCCCGACGACCGCCATCGAGAAGGCGTTGGCCCCCAGCGTGGTCAGTCCGCCGTGGGCGAGCAGCAGCGCCTGGAAGAGAAGGGTCAGCGTGCCGAGAACCGCCATGACCGGCGGCCGGAACAGGATCGCCCCCAGCCCCGTGCCGGTCGGGTGGGAGCAACTCCCGGTGACCGAAGGGATCTTGAGTGCGGACAGGACGAAGGTGAAGGCACCCGAGGCTCCCAGGAGAAGCGTGGAATCCGGGTGTTCGCGGACCTGACGGGTGAGAGTGCGGACGCCGTGCAGGACGAACGGGGCGGCGGCGGCGCTCCAGGCGACCGCATGCCACGGGGGCAAGTACCCCTCGGCAATATGCATGTGAGTGAGACCTCTCCAGCACCTCGTGGATGGACGACGCGCCTTGGCCGGTCTCCTGGCTCACGGGTCATGCCGCCGGGGGCTCCGCCTTCCCGGCCCGTGCGGCGTACCGCAGCGGTCCAGTGGCTTCCGTTGAGGAATGGAGCCCGACTTCCCGATCACAGTGGCGAGGGCCGCACCGGATTCGCACCGGCTTCCCGAACACCAAGGCAGTGCGACAGTAGCCCGCCGTCGGACCCCTCCACAACCGTGCCCCGTTCGGCGGCCGTTGCGGCGTCGTCCCACCCATCGGCTCCCGCCCAAGGGCACGGACCGGGTTCGCGCGGGAAACCGGCCGTGCACCCCCGGCGGAACCTCTGCGGCGCCTCCTGGCGCTCCGGGTCCGCTCTCTCCCGACGACTCATTCCTCGAGGCGCACCACCATCTTTCCGGTGTTCTCCCCCTTGAGCATGCCGAGGAAGGCGTCGAGAGCGTTGTCGATACCGTCGACCACGGTCTCCCGGTAGTGCAGCTTCCCGGAACGGATCCACTCCGAGACCTCGGAGACGAACTGCTGCTGCATCCCGTAGTGGTCGGCCACCAGCATGCCCTGCATGCGGATACGCTTGCCGATCAGCATGGCCAGGTTCCGCGGTGCAGTCGGCGGTTCGGTGGCGTTGTACTGCGCGATCATGCCGCACACCGTGATGCGGCCGTGCACGTTCATCTCGCCGAGCGCCGCCTCAAGGTGATCGCCGCCGACATTGTCGAAGTAGACGTCGATGCCCTGGGGCGCCGCTGCCCGCAGCTGCTCCGCGACGGGGGCCGACTTGTAGTTGAACGCCGCGTCGAAGCCGTACTCCTCCTGCAGCAGGCGGACCTTCTCGTCGGAGCCCGCGCTGCCGATGACGCGTGACGCTCCCTTGAGGCGTGCGATCTGCCCCACCTGGCTGCCCACCGCCCCGGCCGCGCCGGACACGAACACGGCGTCGCCCTCGGTGAGGGAAGCGACCTCGAGCAGTCCCGCGTACGCGGTGAGTCCGGGCATGCCGAGGACGCCGAGGTAGGCGCTGGCGGGGGCCAGTTCGGGCGAGACGGTCGTGGCCTGCCGGGCGTCCAGCGTGGCGTACTCCCGCCACCCCTTGCCGTGCAGGACGTGGTCGCCGGCGTTGAAGCCCTCCGCGCGGGACTCCACCACGATGCCGACGGCTCCGCCGTCCATCGGTTCCTCCAGGCGGAACGGCGGTACGTAGGAGCGCCGGTCGTCCATGCGGCCGCGCATGTAGGGATCGACCGACAGGTACTGGTTCCGCACGAGGATCTGGCCGTCCGCGGGTGCCTCGACCGGCACCTCGCGCAGCGCGAAGCCGTCCGGTGCCGGCCAGCCCTGGGGCCGCTTCGTCAGGTGCCACGCGCGACCGGCGGTCGGCAGGGTCATGGGATGCCTCCATGTGTTTCAGGTGATGAAACAAGCGTGCACATGGATATTTCAGGTTGTCAAGCAATGGGGTAGAGTGGTGCCATGACTTCCGGCTCCCGTCCCGCGCTGCCGCAGCCCGATCCCCTCACCCGGGAGGTCGTCGAACTGATCGGCGGGGTCGTGGCGCGCTATCACGCGGAGTATGAGCTGGCGGCCGCGGACCACGCGCTCACCGGTGCGCAGGCCCGGGTGCTCACCCTGCTCGCGCGGCAGCCCACGCCGATGCGGAAGATCGCCGACCAGCTCCGCTGCGAACCGTCGAACGTCACGGGCATCGTGGACCGTCTGGAGGCGCGCGGTCTGGTCGAGCGTCGCCCCGATCCGGCGGACCGCAGGGTGAAGGTGGCCGCGGCCACCGAAGCGGGGCGCGACACCGCAGGGAGCCTGCGAGGGTCCCTGGACTTCGCGCGGGAACCGCTGGCCGACCTCACGTCCCTGGAGCGCCGGGTGCTGCGGGACCTGCTGGCACGCATGCTCGGCGGCTCCGAGCCCGGAGACGACCGGGCGTGAACGGGTGGCAGGGGGCAGTGGGCGCATCCCCTCGGCGCCTCAGCGATCGGTGATGCGCGCGTGGGCGAGCCGCGCCAGTGCGCTCTGCCCCTTCCGGCTGGGGTGGAACCAGTCCCACCTGCTGAGTGACGCCGCAGTGAAGCGGAAGCGGTGCACGGCGCCGCCGTCCCAGCGGCAGCGCCGCTCGGCGGAGCAGACCTCCCGCAGTGCCGCGTTGTACGCCCGTACCCGCTCCGCCACGCGCTCGCGACGGGCCTCGGCAGCCGCTCCGGTCGCCCGCGGGGCGCGCAGCATCGAGGGGCAGACTCCCAGGGCCCAGACCCGCCGTGCCTGCGGCTGCTTCCTGCCCACCCGCCACAGGTGCTTCAGGTCGGGGATGCCCGCGACGTACGCCTGTGCCCGCGGGGCCTTCCGCCACAGGGAGCGCAGGGCGTCCGCGAAATCGGCCCGGAAGGCGGCGACCGGGGTCATGGACGTCGCGGAGGGCCGGCAGGCGTCGTTGGCGCCCACCAGGACGGTCACCAGGGCCGGGGAGCGTGCCGCGGCGCGTGCCATCTGCCCGGGCAGGTCGGCCATCGTGGCCCCCGGCTCGGCGTAGTTCCGGCTGTCGCGCGCCGGGTGGTCCAGCAGTCGGCGGGCGAGGCTGTCCACCGAGGGATCGGTCCCGGTGGCCCACGAGGCCCGCGGGCACACCGCGAGCGGTCCGCAGGCGTCGAAGCCGGCTGTGATGGAGTCGCCCACGGCAGCGAGCGAGTCCGGAGAGGTGTCCCACTCGGGGCTGGCGGCCGGAGACGGCGCCGGGGAGCCGGTCGCCCCGCTCGGCGCCGCCGCGGACGAAGCGGGGCGCTCGCCGGGGGCGGTCGCGCTGTTCTGGCACGCCGTCAGAGTGAATCCGCACGCTGTCGCCGTCAGCGCCAGCAGCGCCGTTCCCGCGCGTCGCCGCAGGGAGCCGGTGCCGTGTGCGCGGGTCGTCGGCATCGGGACACCTTCCCTTCGTGGCACCTGGGCAGACGGTACGTCACGCACCGCCCCCGCGGCGCGGTAGCTTTCTCCCATGGGGCCGGGATGCTGCGTACAGGTAACCGAACGCACATCACATCGCGTCATATTCTGTCCGATTCGGCATAGTATGCCCACGATGGTGTTTACTGTTCGTCACCTCGGGAGCTGGTAGCAAGTGACCGATGGTGCAGAATGTCAGGCGCTGGTCCGGTGTGTGACCAGCAGGTACTCGAGGCCGCTGGGGAAGGCGCACCTCGAACCGCACTGGAGGTCCCCGTGACGACACGTGGAGTTCTGTTCGTCCACTCCGCACCCCGCGCACTGTGCCCGCACGTCGAATGGGCCGTGTCGGGAGTGCTCGGTGCCCGCGTCACGCTGGACTGGATCAAACAGCCCGCGTCGCCCGGCACCTGGCGTGCCGAGTTCTCCTGGCAGGGGGAGTCCGGCACCGCCTCGAAGCTCGCCTCCGCCCTGCGCGGCTGGCACATGCTGCGGTACGAGGTGACCGCGGATCCCGGCGCGACCGCGGAGGGGGAGCGGTACAGCTCCACCCCCGAACTCGGCATCTTCCACGCCGTCACCGGCGTGCACGGCGACATTCTCATCCCCGAGGACCGCCTGCGGGCCGCGATGTCCCGCTCCTCCCGCGGCGAGAGCGACCTCGAGGCGGAGATCGCCCACCTTCTCGGCAAGCCCTGGGACGACGAACTGGAGCCGTTCCGGCACGCCGGTGAGGGCGCGCCCGTGCGCTGGCTCCACCAGGTCGTCTGAGGCGCTCGCGCCTGCGCACGAGAACCTCGGACGGACGACGAAGCGCCGTTCCGGCAGGCCCTCGGGCCCGCCGGAACGGCGCTTCCGCGCGGTGAGGCGGTGTCAGACGGTCCGCAGCGCCAGCACGATGTTGTGACCGCCGAAGCCGAAGGAGTCGTTGAGCGCCGCGATGCGGCCCTGCGGAAGCTCCCGTGCCTCGTCCCGGACCACATCGGCGTCCGCCTCGGGATCGAGGTTGTCGATGTTGATGCTGGGCGGTGCCACACGGTGGTGCAGCGCCAGCACCGTCGCCACCGTCTCGATCCCGCCCGCACCGCCGAGCAGATGGCCCGTCATGGACTTCGTCGCGGACAGCGCCATGTGGTCGACGTCGTCGGAGAAGACCTTGCGCAGCGCCTTGATCTCCGCGATGTCGCCCTGCGGAGTCGAGGTGGCGTGCGCATTGACGTGCATGATCTCGTCGGCGCGCAGGTCGTTCCGCTGCATGAGGTTCTGCAGCGCGTGCGCGATGCCGTTGCCGCTCGGCTCCGGCTGGGTGATGTGGTGGCTGTCCGCCGAGACGCCCTGCCCCACGATCTCCGCGTACACCCGCGCGCCGCGGCGGGCCGCGTGCTCGGCGGACTCCAGGACGACGACGCCCGCGCCCTCGCCCATGACGAAGCCGTTGCGGTGCTCGTCGTAGGGACGGGAGGCGCCCTGCGGATCGTCGTTGTTCTTCGACATCGCCATCATGTTGCCGAACGCGGCGATGGGCAGCGGATGGATCGCCGCCTCGGTCCCACCTGCCACGACCACGTCCGCCCGCCCGGTACGGATCATCTCCACGGCGTAGCCGATCGCCTCCGAGCCGGAGGCGCACGCGCTCACCGGAGTGTGCACGCCGGCCCGCGCGTTGACCTCGAGGCCGACGTTGGCGGACGGGCTGTTCGGCATCAGCATCGGCACGGTGTGCGGCGAGACCCGCCGGACACCCTTGTCGCGGAGGACGTCGTACTGGTCGAGCAGCGTGGTCACACCGCCGACGCCGGAGGCGACGACAGTGCCGAGCCGGTCCGGATCGACACTGGCGTCCTCACCGGCGGAGGCGGTGAAACCCGCGTCACTCCAGGCCTCGCGCGCGGCGATCAGCGCGAACTGCGCCGAGCGGTCCAGCTTGCGCGCCTGCGGCCGCGGAATGATGTCGGAGGGGTCGGCCGCCGCCTGTGCGGCGATGCGCACCGGCAGATCGGCAGCCCACTCCTGATCGAGGGCACGCACACCGGACCGACCGGCGAGGAGACCCTCCCAGGTCGTCGCGCTGTCGCCACCCAGCGGTGTGGTTGCGCCGATACCGGTGACGACCACGGTGGAAGGGGTCGTGTTCATCGGAATTCTCTCTCCACGTGTCCGAGGTTCGCGCGGTGACGCTGCGGCGCCACCGCAGGGCGGCGACAGTCCGGCTCAGCCCTGGTGCTTGAGGATGTACTCGGTCGCGTCGCCGACGGTCTTGAGGTTCTTGACGTCGTCGTCCGGGATCTTCACGCCGAAGCGCTCCTCGGCGGCGACGACCACCTCGACCATGGACAGCGAGTCGACGTCGAGGTCGTCGGTGAAGGACTTCTCCTCCTGCACGTCCTCGGCGGGGATGCCGGCGATCTCGTTGACGATCTCGGCGAGACCGGCGATGATTTCTTCCTTCGTGGCGGCCATTGCGGCGCTCCTTCGTGTTGTGTCGGTCTCCCGGACGCGGCTTCCCGGCCCGGTGCTACCGCAGCGCCTCGGCATCGAGAGGCCGATGCGCTGCGAGGTTCAGGGTGATGATCTTGTCCCTCAGGGGAGGGTAACGACTGCTGCCGCGTATACGAGGCCGGCACCGAATCCGATGACCAGCGCCGTGTCGCCGCTCTTCGCCCGGCCGGTCGCCAGGAGACGTTCCATGGCCAACGGGATCGACGCGGCCGAGGTGTTGCCGGTGGTCTCCACGTCACGGGCCACCGTGACGCTGTCCGGGAGCCCCAGCGTCTTCACCATCGAGTCGATGATCCGCATGTTGGCCTGGTGCGGGATGAAGACGTCCAGGTCCTCGGGGGCGACCCCGGCCGCGGCCAGCGCCTCCTGCGCGACCTTCGCCATCTCGAAGACCGCCCAGCGGAACACGGTCTGGCCCTCCTGACGGAGCGCCGGGAACTTCACCTCCCCGGACTCGTCCAGCGGAAGCTCCGCGACGTCGCCCACCCGGAAGTCGTCCCACGGCACCGTCTGCGAGATGGCGTCCGCCTTGTCGCCCTCGGAACCCCAGACGACCGGACCGATGCCCGGCTCGTCGGCCGGGCCGACGACGGCCGCACCGGCACCGTCCCCGAACAGGAAGGCCGTGGAGCGGTCCTTCAGGTCGGTGAGGTCGGAGAGCCGTTCCACGCCGACGACCAGCACGTACTCGGCACTGCCGTCCAGGACCAGTCCCTTGCCGATGGCCAGTCCGTAGCCGAAGCCCGCGCAGGCGGCGGAGATGTCGAACGCCGCGGCCTTGCCCGTGCCCAGGCGATGGGCGATCTCGGTGGCGATCGCGGGGGTCTGCTTGAAGTGCGAGACGGTCGAGATGATGACCGCGCCGATCTGCTCCGGCGCGATGCCCGCATCGGCGACGGCCTTGCCGGCCGCCTCGAGGGTCATTTCGGCGACCGTCTCCTCCGGGCCCGCCCAGTGGCGCGTGGCGATGCCCGAACGCGAACGGATCCACTCGTCGGACGAGTCGATGTGCTGCAGGATCTCCTCGTTCGGCACCACCCGCGTGGGGCGGTAGCCGCCGACACCGTGGATGCGCGCGTACGGCGAACCCTTCGTGGGCCTGATCTTCGCGGTCATGCTCTCGATGCTCCTCTTCGGCTATTCGGCCGCAGCGGCGTGTTCGGCCACCAGGGCCCGGGCCGCGTCGAGATCGTCGGGGGACTTCAGCGCCAGGGTCCGCACCCCCGGCATGCCGCGTTTGGCGAGGCCGGTGAGGGTTCCCCCGGGGCAGACCTCGATCATGCAGGACGCACCCTGCTCCTGGAACGTCTGCATGCACAGGTCCCAGCGGACGGGGCTCGCGACCTGCGCGACGAGGCGCTGCGCGACCTCCTCCCCGCTCTTGACGACCAGGCCGTCCCTGTTGGAGACGTACGGGAGGACCGGAGAGCCGACGGACACGTCCCGCACAGCGTTCTCCAGCGCGTCCACGGCGGGAGCCATGTGCGCGGTGTGGAACGCGCCGGCGACCTTGAGCGGCATCACGCGGGTGCCCTCGGGCCGGTCGGCGGCGAGCGCCGCGAGCTGCTCCGCGGTACCGGCGGCCACGATCTGCCCGGAGCCGTTGATGTTCGCGGGAGTCAGGCCGAGCCGCTCGAGGTGTGCGGTGACGGCCTCCGGGTCCCCGCCGAGCACGGCCGACATGCCGGTCTCGGTGACGGCGGCCGCGCGGGCCATCGCCCTGCCGCGCGTCCGCACCAGGGACATCGCGTCCGCCTCGGAGAACACACCGGCGGTCGCGGCGGCCGCGAGCTCGCCGACGCTGTGGCCGGCGACGGCACCGACGGCGGCCGGCAGCCGGATTCCCTCGAGCAGCGCACCGGTGGACACCAGTGCGGAGGCCACCAGGAGGGGCTGCGCGACGGCAGTGTCCCGGATGTCCTCGGCATCCGCCTCGGTGCCGTAGTGGATCAGGTCGAGTTCGAGGGCTTCGGACCATTCCCGGAGGCGGTCGGCCACGCCGGGAAGGTCGAGCCAGGGGGTCAGGAAGCCAGGCTTCTGGGCGCCTTGGCCGGGAGCGACGAGTACGAGCACACTCACACTCTCTCTTGCGGACGTGGGTCCCCGCCGGTGGGGACCGGGACGAAGAACGGTCGAGGGAATTGTGGCTCCCCGACAAACCGTCCGCGCCAAGCCTAGGGCTGCCGGTCACCGTCGACGAGACGCCCCAGAATCAGCGCAATACGCAGAGTAAACGCTGAGCGTACATCCGACGGCGACCATCCGGTGACGTCCGTCACGCGTCGCAGCCGGTAGCGGACGGTGTTGGGGTGCACGAAGAGCATCCGGGCCGCCCCTTCGAGGCTGCTTGCCTGTTCCAGGTAGACGCTCAGCGTTTCCAGCAGCGCCGAGCCCGCCTCCTCCAGTGGCCTGTAGATCTCCTCCACCAGAAGTTCACGTGCCACGGGGTCCTCGGCCATCGCGCGTTCCGGCAGCAGGTCGTCCGCCAGGACCGGCCGCGGTGCGTCGGGCCAGGCGGCGCACGCCCGCAGCCCGGCGGCTGCGGCCTGGGCCGACCTGGTCGCCGACAGCAGGTCCCCCACGACGTGCCCGGCCACCACCGGCCCCGAGGCGTACGGCCCGATCAGCGCCTTCGCGGCCCGCAGCGGGTCGTCACAGCCGCCGGCGATGACCACCAGCCGGTCGCCCAGAACTCCCGTCAGCACCTGGAGCTTCGCCTGCCGCGCCGCGCGCCGGATGGCCTCCACCGTCAGCTCGCTGTCCCCGTCGGGCGCCGCCCCCAGCACCACGCAGACGGAGTCGGGCGAGTTCCACCCCAGGGCAGCAGCCCGGGACACCGCGCCCTCGTCCGCCTCGCCGGACAGAACGGCGTTGACCACCAGGGATTCCAGCCGCGCGTCCCAGGCGCCCCGCGCCTCGGCCGCCTGGGCGTAGACCTGCGCGGTGGCGAACGCGATCTCCCGGGCGTACACGAGCAGCGCCTCGCGCAGCACCGCCTCGTCACCGGGCGCCGCGACCTCGTCGATCGCCGCCTCGACGACCTCGATCGTGGTCCGGACGAGCTCCACCGTCTGCCGGAGCGTGATGGCCCGGGTCAGCTCGCGGGGAGCCGTCCCGAACACGTCGGTGCTGATCGCCTGCGGGGTCTCCGGGTGCCGGAACCATTCGGTGAACGCGGCGATGCCGGCCTGGGCCACCAGGCCGATCCACGAGCGGTTCTCCGGCGACATGGCGCGGTACCACGGCAGCTGCTCGTCCATGCGGGCGAGGGCGGCCGACGCCAGCTTGCCGGACGACTGCTGCAGCCTCCGCAGGGTGGCCGCGTGCGGATGTTCGGCGGGCGGCGTCGCGGAGCCGCCGGAGGGACTTTCGTCGGATTCCGTGGATTCTGGCACGGAACAAGCCTGCCTCATCCCTCGCGGCCCGCGGGTGCGGGGGCGTCTACGGTGGTTCCCATGCTCGAGGTATGGCGCGGTGGGAGCCGCTACCGCGGGGGCGATCCGGCGGCCGGGGTCGCGACGCGGCACGCCTTCTCCTTCTCCGGTTCCTACGACCCCGACAACGTGCGCTTCGGTCTCCTCGTCGCCTGCAACGAGGAGCAGTTGGCGCCCGGCGCGGGCTTCGACCTGCACCCGCACCGGGACCTGGAGATCGTCACCTGGGTGGTGTCCGGTGAACTGGAGCACCGCGACTCCGAGGGCCACACGGCCCGGGTGCGCCCGGGCGACCTGCAGCGACTCGGGGCCGGCGCGGGCATCCGTCACATCGAACGCAATCCCGGCGACGAGCCGCTGCGCTTCGTGCAGATGTGGCTCGTCCCGGGCACGTTCGGCGGCGAGCCGGTGTACGAGGTGGTGCGCGGCATCGCGGACGCCACGCCGTTCGCGATACCCGGCACGGACGCGGTGCTCCACGTCCGGCGTCTCGGGGAGGCGGAGGTCACGGCGGTCCCGGACGCCGCCTGGGTGTACGTCCATGTGGTGCGCGGGACGGTCCGAGTCGACGCGCACCGGCTGTCCGCCGGTGACGCCGCGCGGATCACCGGTGCCGACGGCCTCGCCGCCACCGCGGAACGGGACACCGAACTCCTGGTCTGGGAGATGCACGCCGAGCCGGTGTACGGCTGATCCCGCCCGCCGGAGCGTCGCTTCCTGCACGTTAGGCTGCGGAGCATGGACAGTGCGCTCCGGAAGATCGACGACTGGCCCGTGCCCACCGCGTCCGCCGCCGTGGTGAGGGCGGACGGTGCCGTCCTCGGGACGTACGGCGCGACCGGGCGCCGTTTTCCGCTCGCCTCCGTCACGAAGCCGCTGGCGGCATACGCGGTGCTCGTCGCAGTGGAGGAGGGTGCGGTCGAGCTGGGCGAGCCCGCCGGCCCCGAAGGGGCGACCCTGCGGCACCTGCTTGCGCACACCTCCGGCCTCGCCTTCGACGAGGACCGCGTGATGGCCTCGCCCGGCGACCGCCGCATCTACTCCAACGCCGGGTTCGAGGCCCTCGGCGACCATCTCGCCAAGGCCACCGACATTCCGTTCGCCGAATATCTGCGGCAGGCGGTGCTCTCACCGCTCGGCATGTCCGCCACCGACCTGTCGGGCTCGCCCGCCAAGGACGCCGTCTCCACGGTGGAGGACCTGACCCGGTTCGCCGCCGAGCTGCAGCGTCCGAGGCTGCTGGCGGCGCAGACGGTCCGCGAGGCGACCGAGGTCGTCCATCCCGGCCTGAGGGGCGTGCTGCCGGGCTTCGGGAACCAGGTCCCCAACGACTGGGGCCTCGGCTTCGAGATCCGCGACGGAAAGTCGCCCCACTGGACGGGCTCGCGCTCCTCGGCGCGGACGTTCGGCCATTTCGGCCAGTCCGGGACGTTCCTGTGGGTCGACCCGGTGGCCGGCGCCGCCTGTACGGTGCTGACCGACCGCGACTTCGGACCGTGGGCCGTGGAGGCGTGGCCGGCCTTCACCGATGCGGTCCTGGCCGCCCTCTGACGGCGGGAGGGCTCAGAGCTCCGCCAGCAGCTGGGCCTTCTTGCCGGAGAACTCGTCGTCGGTGAGGAGGCCCGCCTCGTACAGTTCGCCGAGGTGACGTATCCGGTCGGCGATGTCTGCCGGATCCGGGCGTTCCCGGTCGCCGGGCGGTGCGGCCGGGGCCGCCGTCACCGGGACGGGCTCCGCGGCCTGGACAGCGGCGCGCACGGCGGCCGCGAACGGCAGGGACTCGTGCACCGGCCCGTACCCGAGGCCGAACACCACGGCGGCCGGGTCCTGGTCCACCTCCACCCCGGGGAAGGCGCGCAGGGCGGCGGGGTCGGCACCGCGCGGGATCAGCCGCAGATGCCCCTTGAAGACCTCGGGGGAGCGCCACTCGACGCCCGCGAGCTCGCCGACGGCGAACGTCTGGTCGCCGGACTTCCACTTGGCGGAGGAGGCGCCGGTCCGGAACCAGCGGAAGGTGATCTCCTTCCCGTCGAAGGCGGCCTTCCCGTCGTAGGCCTTGAACGACAGCGGTGGCTCGGGTGCGTGGACCAGGTGGCCCGGGGCGGGCTCTGCCGCGTCCGGGCCGAGCTGGGACCGCATTTCGTGGACGAAGTAGTCGGCCAGGAGTTCCCGGTCGGCGGGGAGGACCAGACGGTAGGGGTCGCAGGTCTCCTTGAGCTGCCCGTCGGCGGCCTCCATCAGGGGGTCGGAGCCGGGTCGGGGCACGGCCCGCACCACGATGGTGCCCCGCCGTCCCCCGGGTGCCAGTTCGACACGGCTCAGTGCCTCGTAGGGGATGCGCCGTTCGCCGAGGACCTGCAGGAGTTTCGGCGTACGCAGTCCCCGCTCGTAGCGTACGAGCACGGAGTCGGACTCGAACTGCCAGGTCGAGTGGATTCCCGCCAGCACGTCACCCATGCGGCTCATCGTATGCGCGGACCGCTCGCGCGTCCCCCGGAGCCCGGCGGTGGCCCCTCGGCCGGTGCCGGCGGAAGGCTCCAGTCGTCGCTCAGGGCGGGGGCCATCAGATCCAGATAGGCCTCGGTGGTGCGCCGTGCCGCCTCCACCGTGGTGTCCCCGCTCTCGCCCCAGCGGCGGCCGGCGGCCCGCATCACCCCGGAGAACGAGGCCGTGAGCACCCGGGGCCGGGGGTCCGAGGGCGGGAGGTTCTCGCGCCGGGCGAAGACCTCCGCGAGCCGCTCCTCCATCTCGGTGGAACGCCGCA
Organism: Streptomyces callyspongiae; assembly: GCF_047200695.1. Classification (NCBI taxonomy): domain Bacteria; kingdom Bacillati; phylum Actinomycetota; class Actinomycetes; order Kitasatosporales; family Streptomycetaceae; genus Streptomyces; species Streptomyces callyspongiae. The sequence continues at coordinate 204,941 of NZ_JBJZOM010000009.1, read as the reverse complement.
TGTGGACCGCCAGCAGCGCGGGAGTCGTCTCGATCACCTGCCACATGTGCATGTACAGGCTGATCGGGACTACCTCGGCGATGGCCTCGCCGATGCTGTCCCAGGTCGAGTCGAGCGCATTGCGCAGGGCGCGCAGCGGAGCCTCGTGCCCGGGGCGTTCGAGGACCGCCTCGTAGAAGCGCGACTCGGTCTCGTCCTGCAGGGCGAACGCCACCTCCTCCTTGCTGGAGAAGTACCGGAAGAAGGTGCGCTGCGAGACGTCGACGGCCTCTGCGATGCGATCGACGGTGGTGTCGTCGTATCCCTGCGCGACCACGAGTTCGTGCGCCGCCCGGATCAGAGCGTCCCGGGTGCGCTGCTTCTTGCGCTCCCGCAGTCCGGTCACTTTCGGCCACCTCCGTCTCGATCGGCGCGTTCACCCTACCGGCGGAAAATCGCCGACCACAGGTCGGTGAACGGCGATGTCGTACGGCAGCGGCTGCCAGGTTCCGGAGGAGCTCCTGTGGACGGTACGGCTCCTGTGGACAATGCGGCCACCTGTACCGGTGAACTCCGCCGTCGGCTCTTGGATTCGGCACCCCGGGAGGCCAGCCTGGACCACACCACCGCGCGGAGAGTGCGCGGAAGACGACGGAGAGTGATTCACATGTCCGCATCGGGCGCCGCCCGTACCGTCCGCACCGCTCGTACCGTTCGCACCGCGGCCCTCACCGCGACGGCGCTCTGTCTGGGCACCGCCGCTGTCGTGCCCGGAGCCCGGCCTGCCGAGGCGGCGGACCGCAGCGCCGCCCGTACGGCACTGGGCGACTGCGGGGCAGGGCACCTGTGCCTCTGGGACGGTCAGGAGTTCACCGGCGAGCGGCTGACCTACGAGCTGGCGGGCGCCGACATCGAGAGCTGCGAGCCTCTGCCGACCGGATTCACCGCGGATGCCTACGCCAACCGCACCGGCCGGCCCGTCACGCTCTACCAGAGTGCGGAGTGCGCCACGACGGGTGAGTTCAGCACACACCCCTCGGGGACCTGGACGCCCAGATCCGCCTACCAGGTCCGTGCCTTCAAGCTCTGGGAGCGATGACGGCTTCCCGGCCCCGGAGAGCCGGCCCCGGAGAGCCGGCCCCGGGAACCTCGTCCGGCGCTCGTCAGGCGTCCCCGCCGGCGGCACCCGGATCGGCGGCCGCCACATCGAGAAGTTGGTAGCGGTCCAGGGCTTGCTTGAGGGCGGATCGGTCCACCCGGCCCTCCCGGGCGAGTTCGGTGAGTACGGCCAGCACGATCGACTGCGCGTCGATGTGGAAGAAGCGCCGCGCCGCGCCGCGCGTGTCGGCGAAGCCGAAACCGTCGGCCCCGAGGGACTGGTACGCCCCGGGGACCCAGCGGGCGATCTGGTCCGGAACGCCGCGTTCCCAGTCCGACACCGCGACCTTCGGGCCGTCGGCGCCTTGCAGCTTCCGCGTCACGTACGGCACGCGCTGCTCCTCCTCCGGGTGCAGCAGGTTGTGCCGCTCGACCTCCACCGCCTCCCGGCGCAGCTGGTTCCAGGACGTCGCCGACCACACGCTCGCCCGCACGTCCCACTCCTCGGCGAGGATCCGCTGCGCCTCCAGGGCCCAGGGGAGGGCCACCCCGGAGGCGAGGATCTGCGCCGGGTGGGTGCCCTGCTCGCCCTCGCGATACCGGTACAGGCCCTTGAGGATTCCGTCGACGTCGACGTTCTCGGGCTCCGCGGGCTGCTGGATCGGCTCGTTGTAGACGGTCAGGTAGTAGAAGACGTCCTCACTGTCCTCGCCGTACATGCGGCGCAGACCGTCCTTGACGATGTGGGCGATCTCGAAGCCGAACGCCGGGTCGTAGGCGACGCAGGCCGGGTTCGTGGCCGCCAGCAGCATCGAGTGGCCGTCCGCGTGCTGCGTGCCCTCGCCCGTCAGCGTCGTGCGACCGGCGGTCGCCCCCAGGACGAAGCCCCGCGCCATCTGGTCGGCCATCTGCCAGAACTGGTCGCCGGTGCGCTGGAAGCCGAACATCGAGTAGAAGACGTACACCGGGATCAGCGGTTCGCCGTGTGTGGCGTAGGCCGAGCCGGCCGCAATCAGCGAGGCGGTGCAGCCCGCCTCGGTGATGCCGTCGTGCAGCAGCTGCCCGGTGGGGGATTCCTTGTAGGCCAGCAGCAGCTCGCGGTCCACGGCCTCGTACGTCTGCCCCAGCGGGTTGTAGATCTTCGCCGAGGGGAAGAAGGAGTCCATGCCGAACGTGCGGTACTCGTCGGGCGCGATCAGCACGAAGCGCCTGCCGATCGCCTTGTCCCGCATGAGGTCCTTCAGCAGGCGCACGAAGGCCATCGTCGTGGCGACCTGCTGCGACCCCGAGCCCTTCCTGACCGTCGCGTAGGACGAGTCGTCCGGGAGGGCCAGCGGCTCCGCCCGCACCACCCGGGTCGGCACATAGCCGCCGCACTCCCTGCGGCGGTCGTGCATGTACTGGATCTCCTCCGAGTCCCGCCCCGGGTGGTAGTACGGCGGCAGGCCGGACTCCAGTTCGCTGTCGGGGATCGGCAGGTGCAGCCGGTCGCGGAAGTGCTTCAGGTCGTCGACCGTCAGCTTCTTCATCTGGTGGGTGGCGTTCCGGCCTTCGAAGTTGGGGCCGAGCGTCCAGCCCTTGACCGTCTGCGCCAGGATCACCGTCGGCTGGCCCTTGTGCTCCTTGGCCGCCTTGTACGCCGCGTAGACCTTGCGGTGGTCGTGGCCGCCGCGCCCCAGATGGAGGATGCGATCGTCCGACATGCCCTCGACCATGGCCCGGAGGCGCTGGTCCCCGCCGAAGAAGTGCTCCCGGATGTAGCTGCCGGACTCGGTCGCGTACGTCTGGAACTGGCCGTCCGGCGTGCTGTTGAGCTTGTTCACCAGCACACCGTCGCGGTCCTGGGCGAGCAGCGGGTCCCAGGAGCGGTCCCAGACCAGCTTGATCACGTTCCAGCCGGCGCCGCGGAAGGCGGACTCCAGCTCCTGGATGATCTTCCCGTTTCCGCGCACCGGCCCGTCCAGCCGCTGCAGGTTGCAGTTGACCACGAAGGTCAGGTTGTCCAGGCCCTCGCGGGCGGCGATGGACAGCTGGCCGAGGGACTCCGGCTCGTCCATCTCGCCGTCGCCGAGGAAGGCCCAGACGTGGGAGTCGGAGGTGTCGGCGATGCCGCGGGCCTGCATGTAGCGGTTCATCCGCGCCTGGTAGATCGCACTGATCGGGCCGAGCCCCATGGAGACCGTCGGGAATTCCCAGAAGTCCGGCATCATCCGCGGATGCGGGTAGCTGGACAGCCCGTTCGGCGATTTCGACTTCTCCTGTCGGAAGCCGTCCAGCTGCGTCTCGGTCAGCCGGTCCAGCAGGAACGCGCGGGCGTAGATGCCGGGGGAGGCGTGCCCCTGGAAGAAGATCTGGTCGCCGCCGCGGCCGTCGTCCTTGCCGCGGAAGAAGTGGTTGAAGCCGACGTCGTACAGCGACGCCGAGGAGGCGAAGGTGGCGATGTGCCCTCCCACGCCGATCCCGGGCCGCTGCGCCCGGGAGACCATGACGGCCGCGTTCCATCGGGTCGCATTGAGGATCTTGCGCTCGATCTCCTCGTTGCCGGGGAAGAAGGGCTCGTCCTTGGTCGCGATGGTGTTGACGTAGTCCGTGCTCCGCATCTCCGGGACGGCGACGCGCTGGTCACCCGCCCGTTCGATGAGGCGGAGCATGAGGTAGCGGGCGCGTTCCCGGCCGCGCTCGTCGACGGCTGCGTCGAGCGAGTCGAGCCATTCCTGGGTCTCCTCCGGATCGAAATCCGGGACCTGGCTGGGAAGGCCGCCAATGATGATCGGGGTGCGATCGGGTCCGGAAGCCACGCTTGTCCTTCGCTGTTCGGTCTCGGTCTTCCTGCTCGGCCCGGGCTGAGCAGGCCGAACGCTCTCCTGCGGCCCATGCCGCATCCATCGTGTACCGCGGTCGGGCGTACGTCACCCCTACCGTCGGGTAACCGCCCGGTCGGAGCGCCGGCCGGCCGCTCCGCGCTCCGCCGCGGCCGAAATCCCACCCTACGCCCGGGGAGCCCCTCCGGGGCTCGGTGTGGTGCGAACCGCGGCGGATCGTGCATTGTGGGAGGAGAAGTCGATGTTTGTGCGGGACGGCGGGCCGGGTACTTGCGCGATCCGTCCAGCCCGTGTGGACTACCCCAAAGCCTTGCTCACAGGTGAGGCGCAACCCTTGTACCGGAACATGACAGGAGGCAATCCGTGAGCGCGACCGCGGACCACGCGGAGGAGCGGACCAACCCCGCCGCAAGGCTGGGTTTCCAGCCCGGGATGGTGGTCCAGGAGCTCGGCTACGACGACGACGCCGAGCAGGCACTCCGTGAGGGAATCGAGGCCATCACGGGCACCGAACTCGTCGACGAGGACCACGACGACGTTGCTGACGCCGTGGTGCTGTGGTTCCGCGAGGAGGACGGTGATCTGACGGACGCGCTCGTGGACGCCACCACGATGATCGACGAGGGCGCTCCTGTCTGGCTGCTGACGCCGAAGACCGGCCGTACCGGCTACGTCGAGGCCAGCGACATCGGAGAGGCCGCACAGACCGCCGGGCTCGCCCAGACGGGCAACGTCAACGCCGGTACCGACTGGACCGGCTCCCGTCTGATGACCCCCAAGGCCGCGAAGTCCGGCAAGCGCTGACCGGCACGCGCCGAGAAGCGCAGGGACCAGCCGTCGAAGTACCCCGGTCCGCCCCGAGCGGGTCGGCGGACACCGCGCGTCCCCGGCAGTCCAGGCTGCCGGGGACGCGCGCTGCCCGCATGCGTAGGCTGGGCGGGTCACGCACCGCTACCGAGGAGTTCGCAGCATGCAGCCTGTCGAGGTCGGCACCAAGGCCCCCGAGATCACCTGCAAGAACCAGCACGGCGAGACCGTCACGCTGTCGGAGTTCAAGGGCCGCAAGAACGTGGTCCTGCTCTTCTACCCCTTCGCCTTCACGGGCGTGTGCACGGGTGAGCTGTGCGCCCTGCGCGACGAGCTGCCCCGGTTCTCCGGCGAGGACGTCCAGCTGCTGGCGGTCTCGTGCGACTCGCCGTTCTCGCTCCGGGTATTCGCCGAGCAGGAGGGGCTGGAGTACCCGCTCCTCTCGGACTTCTGGCCGCACGGCGAGGCCGCTCGGGCCTACGGTGTCTTCGACGAGGACAAGGGTTGCGCCGTGCGCGGCACCTTCATCATCGACAAGGAGGGCGTGGTCCGCTGGACGGTCGTCAACGGGCTGCCCGACGCCCGTGACCTGAACGACTACGCCAAGGCGCTGGAAGCCCTCTGAGTGAACCCGGGGCGCCCGGGGAACCGCTCACCGGGATCCACTCGTTGAGCCACCGGCATCCCTTTCACGTCACGGGGGCACGCCGTGCTCCTCACGGACACATCTGCAGGAGGCATCGTGGGAGTCAGTCTCGCCAAGGGCGGCAACGTCTCTCTGACCAAGGAGGCCCCCAACCTGACCGCTGTCGTGGTCGGGCTGGGCTGGGACGCCCGTACCACCACCGGAAGCGACTTCGACCTCGACGCCAGCGCCCTGCTGGCGGGCAGCGAGGGCAAGGTCACCAACGACCGCAACTTCGTCTTCTTCAACAACCTCACGAGCCCCGACGGTTCCGTGCAGCACCTCGGGGACAACCTCACCGGTGAGGGCGAGGGCGACGACGAGGTCATCAAGGTCAATCTGGCGGCCGTGCCGTCCGAGGTGGAGAAAATCGTCTTCCCGGTTTCCATCTACGAGGCGGAGGCGCGTCAGCAGAGCTTCGGCCAGGTACGGAACGCCTTCATCCGCATCGTCAACCAGGCCGACAACAACGAGCTCGCCCGCTACGACCTGAGCGAGGACGCCTCCACCGAGACCGCGATGGTCTTCGGTGAGCTGTACCGGCACGGGGCGGAGTGGAAGTTCCGCGCGGTCGGCCAGGGCTACGCCTCGGGGCTTCGCGGTATCGCCCAGGACTTCGGGGTGAACGTCTGACGCGGAGGTCGGCATCCCGCCCGATCCCGGCAGGACGCGGCGCTGCGGGCTTCCCGGATGGGGAAGTGTGCAGCGCCGCTTCCGTGCCGCAGACTCGGTGCCGTCACAACGGCTGGCCTCCGTGGCCGGGATGCGGTCCCGGGCGGCGGGGCACCAACGCGGAGAGGACGGCAGACATGGGCGTCACGCTCGCCAAGGGAGGCAACGTCTCCTTGTCCAAGGCCGCACCGAACCTCACCAGGGTTCGGGTGGGGCTGGGATGGAAGGCTCGGTCCACGACCGGCGCCGCCTTCGACCTGGACGCCAGCGCGCTTCTCTGCGCGGGCGGTCGCGTGCTCGGTGACGAGTACTTCGTCTTCTACAACAACCTCACGAGTCCCGACGGGTCCGTCGAGCACACCGGGGACGAACTGGTCGGCGGCACCGGGAGCGACGACGACGAGACGGTGCTGGTCGACCTCCCGCAGGTGCCGGCGCAGGTCGACCGTATCGTCTTCGCCGTCTCCATCCACGATGCCGAGAGCCGCAACCAGGCTTTCGGGCAGGTCACAGATGCCTACATCCGTGTGGTCAACCAGGAGGACGGACAGGAACTCGCCCGTTACGACCTCACCGAGGACGCCTCCACCGAAACCGCGATGATCTTCGGTGAGCTGTACCGGCACGGCGGGGAGTGGAAATTCCGTGCAGTCGGCCAGGGGTACGCGTCGGGCCTGCGGGGCATCGCCCTAGACTTCGGAGTCAACGTTTCGTAAAGAGTCCGGTCTGCGGGCCCCGCGCGACGAGAGAGATTGGGTAGCCAGTGCTTCTGAAAACCTTCGGCTGGTCCTTCGGCGTCACCGCCGCGGGTCTCGCCCTGGCCGCAGTTCTGTGGGGCCCGGAAGGCTTCGCCGTGGTGGCGATCCTCTCCGTCCTCGAGATCTCGCTGTCCTTCGACAATGCGGTCGTCAACGCCGGCGTCCTCAAGAGGATGAACGCCTTCTGGCAGAAGATCTTCCTCACCATCGGCGTCCTGATCGCCGTCTTCGGCATGCGGCTGCTGTTCCCCGTCGTCATCGTCGCGATCAGCGCCGGCGTCGGCCCGGTGGAGGCTGTCGACCTCGCCCTCGCCGAGCCGGACCGGTACGAGCAGCTCGTCACCGACGCCCACCCCGCCATCGCCGCGTTCGGTGGGATGTTCCTCCTCATGATCTTCCTGACGTTCCTGTTCGAGGAGCGTGAGCACACCTGGTTCTCGTGGCTGGAACGCCCGCTGGCCAAGCTGGGCAAGGTCGACATGCTGTCCGTCACCGTGGCGCTGGCCGTCCTGATGCTCTCCGCACTGTTCCTCGCCGTGCACGCGCACCAGTACGACGGCCACGCCGACAAGACGTCCACGGTGCTGATGGCGGGTGTCGCCGGCCTCCTCACCTTCCTCGTCGTCCACGGCCTCTCCAACCACTTCGAGGAGCGCATCGAGGAAGAGGAGGAACGCGAGGAGGAGGAAGAGGAAGCGGCGCGCAGGGCCGGCAAGTCCCCCACCATGGTGGGCCTGGCGGGCAAGGCCGCCTTCTTCATGTTCCTCTACCTCGAGGTGCTGGACGCGTCCTTCTCCTTCGACGGCGTGATCGGCGCCTTCGCCATCACCAACCACATCTTCTGGATGGCGCTCGGCCTCGGCATCGGCGCGATGTACGTCCGGTCCCTCACGGTCTACCTCGTCCGGCAGGGCACCCTCGACGACTACGTGTACCTGGAGCACGGCGCGCACTACGCCATCGGCGTGCTCGCCTTCATCCTGCTCGTCACCATCCGCTACCAGATCTCCGAGGTGATCACCGGCCTCGCCGGTGTCGCCCTGATCGCGCTGTCGTTCTGGTCCTCGGTCCGGCACAACCGGGCACTCCAGGAACGCGACGGCGGGGAGGGAGAACCGGAGGAGCGGTCCTCGGTCTCTTCCGGAGTGTGAGACGGACGGGGTGATGCCCCGTCAGGGGTGTCAGCATCCCCCGTATGCGGAACGCTGACAGGTGGGGCGGCACCGAGCCGGACTCGGCGCCGTCCCACCTCGTCACAGTCGGTGCGGAACGTGGGGGTGGGGCCGGATGGTCTCCCTGTGGGAGAACTGGCGGCAGGGCATGGGCAGGTGGCCGAAATTCGACACCGTCGGCGGCCCCTCCACGTACGCCGTGGAACTCACCCGGCGCCACCCGGTGGTGTCCCTCACCAAGCAGGGCGCGGACAGCGGCAGCCTCCAGGTCAACCTCTCCTGGCAGATGCACACCTCCGACCTGACGACGAAGCGCCGCGGCGGTTCGCTGCGGCATCCCCTGCGGGCCATCAAGCCCGACGACGTGCAGGCGCACACTCGCGGCGTCGTCAGCGTGGACCTCGATCTGGCCTGCCTCTACGAGCTGACCGACGGCAGCAGAGGCGTCGTCCAGCCGCTGGGCAGCCTCTTCGGCGACTTCCAGGGACCGCCGTACGTCAAGCTCACCGGCGACGACCGGTTCGGTGCGCCCTCGGGCGAGTCGATCTACGTCAACCTGGACCACGCCGCCGACATTCGCCGGCTGCTGTTCTTCGTCTACATCTACGACGACACCCCGGCCTTCGCTCGGGCGAAGGGCCTGCTGACGATCATCCCCAGCAACGGCTCGCACATCGAGATCGGCCTCGACGAGCGCGCACCGCAGGCGCGTTCCGTCGCTGCCGTGCTGCTGCAGCACGAGAAGGACGAACTCGTCCTCCGCCGCGAGGTCCGCTACGTCTACGGCTTCCAGTCCGAACTCGACCGGCTCTACGGCTGGGGCCTCCACTGGGGCCGGGGCTACAAGAAGGACCGCGTCTGACCGGCGGCCCCGCCCTCGCCGGGCGGGGCCGCCGGTGGCGAGGACTCAGCGGTGCAGGAACTGCGGGCCCTGCGGCGGGAGCGTGAACGCCGGGTCCGGCTGCTGCGGATACCCGTACGCGGGCTGCGGATAGCCGTAGGCGGGCTGCGTGCTCGGCGGGTGCTGCGGCGGTTGAGGAAAACCGTAGGGCGCTGTCGCCTGGTCGTCCGGAGCGGCGAATGCGGCACCGGCCGGGTCCGGCTGCGGCTCCGGGCCGGGCGGTTCCGGCACGGGGCCGGGCGGCACCGGACCCGGCCCGGGACCGGGCTCGGGCTGCGGATGCGGCTCCGGCCGCGGCTCCGGGACCGGAGAGGGCTCCGGGAAGTCCGGCTCGGCGGGGGGTTCGGGAACCGTGGCGTCGCCCGGCAGCGAGGCGCCCGCGTCGCCCGCATCGCCGGCGGCCTCCTCGTCCACGGAGATGCCGTACTCCGCCGCCAGCCCGACCAGGCCTGTGTCGTAGCCCTGGCCCAGCGCCCGGAACTTCCAGACCTCTCCCCGCCGGTACAGCTCGCCGCAGATGATGGCGCTCTCCGAACCCGTCTCCGGCTCCACCTCGAAGACCGCCAGAACCGTCCCGGCGGCGGCGTCCCGCACCTCCAGGCACAGGCCGGCGACCTGCGCGAAGGTGCCGCCGTCGGCCGACGCCACCAGCAGCACCCGGTGCGCCGAGTCCTCCAGCAGGCCCAGATCCGCCTGCACCGCATCCGTGAGGCCCTGCTCGTCGCGCTCCTTCGACAGGTGGCACACCGAGCCCGACGGGTGCCGCGGTTGGTTGTAGAACACGAAATCGTCGTCGGAACGCACCCGGCCGTTGTCCCCGACGACCAGCGCGGACGCGTCCACATCCGGGACGCCGTCGGCGGGCTCCGCCCAGCGCAGCACGGCGTGCACGGCGGACGCCTCCAGTGGGACGTTGGAACCCTTCAGCATCGCGTGCGTCATACGCTCAATCCTGCCTTCCCGCACGACCCCCGTACAACGCGGGTGGCCCTGCCGGCCCCGGGCGTAACCTGCTTTTCACCTCTCCCGGGAACTCCGGGCCCCCTCCCGAACGTACGATGAGCGGCCGGATCACACCGTTTTCGACGGGCGGCCGACCGGCACGACAACGGGGAGGCGGTTCTTCATGCGGCACTTCGGGCATCTGACGCCCGACACCAGGGCAGAGTTGTTCCACCGCCCACCAGCAGAGTTCGACCTCCGATCGCCGCAACGCCTCCTCGGCACGGCACTCGGAGCGACCCTCTACAGCCCCGCCACCCGCCCCCGGCTCGCCGCCGACATCCTCAAGCAGGCGCGGCGCGGCGTCGTCTCCATGGTGCTGTGCCTGGAGGACTCCATCGACGACGCCGACGTCGCCCGGGCCGAGACCAATCTCGTCGAGCAGATCGCCGCCCTGCCCCGAGGGGCGGAGGCCGACGAACTGCCGCTCCTCTTCGTCAGAGTGCGCACCCCGGAGCAGATCGGCGACCTCGTCGCCAGGATGGGCGACAGCGCCGCCGCTCTGGCCGGCTTCGTCCTGCCGAAGTTCACCGAAGAGACCGGCCTGCCCTTCCTGGAGGCCGCCGCCCGAGCCGAAGCAGCCTGCGGGCGGCCCCTGTTCACCATGCCGGTGCTGGAATCCCCCGAACTCCTCCACCTGGAGACCCGGACCGAGACCCTCACCGGCATCGCCCGCGCCGTCGACAAGTTCCGCAACCGCGTCCTCGCCCTGCGCCTGGGCGTCACCGACTTCTGCTCCGGCTACGGACTGCGCCGCACACCCGAGATGACGGCCTACGACGTGCAGCTCGTCGCCTCCGTCATCGGGGACGTCGTCAACGTCCTCGGCCGCGCCGACGGCACCGGATTCACCGTCACAGGGCCCGTCTGGGAGTACTTCCGCCTGCAGGAACGTATGTTCAAACCGCAGCTCCGTCGCAGTCCGTTCCTCAGCGGCCGCGCCGAGGAACTGCGCACCGACCTCATCGAGCACGACATGGACGGCCTGCTGCGCGAGATCGAACTCGACCGCGCCAACGGACTCCTCGGCAAGACCTGCATCCACCCCTCGCACGTCGCGCCCGTGCACGCCCTCTCGGTCGTCTCCCACGAGGAGTACAGCGACGCCCGCGACATCCTCCGCCCCGAGTCCTGCGGCGGTGGGGTGCTGCGCTCGGCCTACACCAACAAGATGAACGAAGTGAAACCGCACCGCGCCTGGGCCGAACGCACCCTGCTGCGTGCCGAAGCCTTCGGCGTCGCCCACGAGGGCGTCGGATTCGTGGAACTGCTCGCGGCAGGCGTCAAGGAAACGACGGAGTGACACAGCACGTGGACGATCTGAAGGAACAGCCCACCCCCTCCACCGCAACGACCGGCAGCACCGGGGACACCGTGTGGCCCGGCAGCCGCGTCGCCCGCGACCTGGGTGTCGAACTCACAGGCGACGTCCGCCGTCTGGTCGGCCTCGCCCTGCGCCGCAACCCCAAACGCGCACACCTGCTCGTCTCGCAGGTCCTGGGCAAGCACGTGCCGCAGCGCCCCCACCTCGTCCACGAAGCCGGCCTCGCCCTCGGACGCCGGGTCCGCGCACTCCTCACCGGTACCACCGCCCCGTCCACCGCCCCCCACCAGGACTTGCTGCCCGCGGGCACGACCGTCCTCGGGTACGCCGAGACCGCGACCGGCCTCGGCCACGCCGTCGCCGACGGCCTCGGCCCCGTGCCCTACCTGCACTCCACCCGCCGCGCCGTGCCGGGCGCCGCCGCCGCGGGCACCTTCGAGGAATCCCACAGCCACGCCACCGGACACCTCCTCCTCCCCGAGGACCCCGCCCTCCTCGCCGCCCGCGGCCCCCTCGTCCTCGTCGACGACGAGTTCTCCACCGGCAACACCGTCCGGAACACCATCCGCGCCCTCCACACCCGGCACCCGCGGCAGCGCTACGTCGTCGTCGCCCTCGTCGACGTCCGCTCCGCCGAGGACCGCGCATCCCTCGACACCTTCGCCGCCGACCTCGGCACCACCGTCGACGTCGTCGCCCTCGCCTCCGGAGCCGTCCACCTCCCCGCCGACGTACTGGAACGCGGCCGCGCCCTCGTCGCCCGCCACGAAGCAGACGCCCCACCCCCACCCGCGCCCACCGGCGACAGGGCCCGCACGGAGCCCTCCGCACACCGCGTCGACCTCGACTGGCCGACCGGCGTCCCCGACGGCGGCCGCCACGGCTTCCTCCCCACCCACCGGGACCGGCTCGACGCGGCCCTGCCCTCCATGGCCGCCCGCCTCCACACCGCCCTGCACCGTGCCGGGACCCTGCCCGAGCCTCCCTCCGCACCACCGGCCGGGCGCCGCATCCTCGTCCTCGGCACCGAGGAACTCATGTACGCCCCGATGCGGCTCGCCGGCGCCCTGCAGGACCGCCTCGGCCCCGACACCGACGTCCGGTTCTCCACCACCACCCGCTCACCGGTCCTCCCCCTCGACGACCCCGCCTACGCGATCCGCACCCGGCTCACCTTCCCCGCCCACGACGACCCCACCGACGGGCCCGGCGAGCGCTACGCCTACAACATCGACCCCGGAACCGACCCGGCACGCCGCTTCGACGCCGTCGTCGTCGTCACCGACACCCCCGGCGACACCCCGGCACTCCACGCCCCGGACGGTCTCCTCGCCCGCCTCGCCCCTCACACCGACGCCGTGCTCCTCACCGTCGTCCCCTCCCGCACGCCCCTGCCCCCGCCGCTCCGCGGCCCGGACTTCTCCTCCTACGCCCCCGGCGACGTCGCATGGCTGCTCCAGGACCTCTCCGACGTCCCGCTGGAAGCCCCCACGGAGGAACGCGAGGAAGCCATCCAGCGCGGCGGCGCCCACTACGCCGAATCGCTGCCCGTCGAGTACCAGCCGAGCCCGGAATACCAACGCCTCTTCCACAGCGCCCTGGACACCTCGGCAGCCCGCATCGCCCGCGCGGTCGGCGCCGTCACCGAGACCGTCCTCGCCGAACGCGGCAAGGACGCCGTCCTCGCCTCACTGGCCCGCGCCGGCACCCCCGTCGGCGTCCTCATGCGCCGCTGGGCCCAGCACGTGCACGGCCTCGACCTGCCGCACTACACGCTCTCCATCGTCCGCGGCCGCGGCATCGACACCAACGCGCTGCGCTTTCTGGCCACGCACCACGAACCGTCCGCCGTCGTCTTCGTCGACGGCTGGACCGGCAAGGGCGCCATCACCCGCGAACTCGCCGAAGCCCTCAGTCCGTTCCCGGCGTTCGACCCCGAGATCGCAGTCCTCGCCGACCCCGGCGGCTGCGTCCGCACCCACGGCACCCGCGAGGACTTCCTCATCCCCTCCGCCTGCCTCAACTCCACCGTCTCCGGCCTCGTCTCCCGCACCGTCCTCCGCCACGACCTCGTCGGCCCGCACGACTACCACGGAGCCAAGCACTACCGGGAACTCGCCGACGCCGACCTCTCCCGCCACTTCGTCGACACCGTCGCCGCCCGCTTCGACGACGTCCGCCACGCAGCGGCCGCCGACGCCCGCCGTCTGACCGCCGCCACCGACCGCGCCCCCACCTGGACCGGATGGCGTGCCGTCGAACGCATCAGCCGGGAGTACGGCATCGGAAACGTGAACCTCGTCAAACCCGGCGTCGGTGAAACCACCCGCGTCCTGCTCCGCCGCGTCCCCTGGCGCATCCTCGCCCGCCGCGGCGCCGGCGCCGACCTCGACCACGTCCGACTGCTCGCCGAACAGCGCGGCGTCCCCGTAGAGGAGACCGACGACCTGCCCTACACCTGCGTCGGACTCATCCACCCCCGCTACACCCGCGGCGCCACCGGAGCCGACGGAAAGGCCGCCACATGACCCCGCCGACCACGCTCTTCGCCAGCGACCTCGACCGCACCCTCGTCTACTCCGCCGCGGCCCTCGCCCTGGACGTCCCCGACCACGAGGCGCCCCGCCTGCTCTGCGTCGAGACCTACCAGCAGCGCCCGCTGTCCTATGTCACCGAAACCGCGGCCCGACTGCTGCCGCAGGTCGCCGAAGCCACCGTCTTCGTCCCCACCACCACCCGCACCCGCGAGCAGTACCGGCGCATCCGGCTGCCCGGCCCGCCCGCCCGCTACGCCGTGTGCGCCAACGGCGGACACCTGCTCGTCGACGGCGAGACCGACCCGCACTGGCACGCCCGCGTGCACCGCACCCTCGCCGACTGCGCCCCGCTCACCGAGATCCAGGCCCACCTGCGACGCACCGCCGACCCGGCCTGGCTGCTCAAGGAACGGACGGCCGAGGACCTCTTCGCCTACCTCGTCGTCGACCGCGACGCCCTCCCCGACACCTGGGTCAAGGACCTCGCCGGCTGGGCGGCACCGCGCGGCTGGAACGTTTCCCTGCAAGGACGCAAGATCTACGCCGTGCCGGGCCCGCTCACCAAGAGCGCCGCCGTCGCCGAGATCGCGCGACGCACCGGTACCGACCGCACCCTCGCCGCCGGAGACTCCCTGCTCGACGCCGACCTGCTGGAACACGCCGACACCGGCTGGCGCCCCGGCCACGGCGAACTCGCCGACACCGGATGGGACGCCCCGCACATCACCGCACTCCCGGAACACGGCGTCGCCGCCGGGGAGCGCCTGCTGCACGAAGCGCTCCGCACCGCACAGCAACCATGAGCACCGGGCGCGGCGCCATCCGCCGCGCCCGGAACCCGTCGCGGGAGCGTCAGCCGCAGCACCCGCCGCCGCAGCAACCGCCGCCCCCGCCACCACCGGCAGGAGCGGTCGCCGTACCGCCGACCGCGACCGTCGACAGCAGCTTCACCGTGTCCCCGTGCCCCTCGGGGCAGGGGGCCGGCGCGTCGGACTCGGCCATCGGACGACGAAGCTCATACGTCGCACCGCACTCGCGGCACCGGTACTCGTAACGTGGCATACCCCGCAGCATAGACCGGAACGGCCCACGGAGCCGGGGCGCCGATCAGCCGCCCGCCCGGTCCCGCCGGATCCGGCCCACCACCTCCTGCACCGTCTCCCGCACGGCATCCAGCTCCGTCACGAAACGCCAGTAGTCCGGATGCCGGCCCGTCAACCCCGCCACCGCGTCGTCCACCCGCTGCACCGACCGGTCCAGCGGCTCCGCGTGCCGCGGATCCGGCGTACTGCGCCCCGCCATCGCCAGCCGCTGCGCATCCCGGATCGCGAACCGGACCTTCTCCACCTCCGCCGAATGGTCGACGCTCACCTCGTTCAGCCGCTGCAGCCGCTCACCCGCGGCCTTCACCGCCTCATCGGTGGTGTTCAGCAGCGCCCGCACCGTCGCCAGCAGCGATGTCGCCTCCACCCAGCGCTGCGCGTCCCGCGCCTGCTGCGCCTCCCGCAGCTTCTCCTCGGCCTGCCGCACCGTCCGCACCGCCTGCTGCGGCACCTCCTGCAGGTCCTGCCAGCACGCCGCGCTGAACCGGCGCCGCAGCTCGCTCAGCACCGGCTCGACCTTGCCGGCACGCGTGTCGAGCGCCTGCGCCCGGGTGCGCAGCGACGACAGCCGACGGTCCGTCTCCGCCGCACGCTCCGGCAGCCGCTCCGCCTCGCCCCGGATCGCCTCGGCCTCCCGCACCACCCGGTCCGCGCGCTCCAACGTCTCCGGCAGACCGTGGCGGCCCGCGCCCTCGTTCAGCTTGGTCAGCTCCGGCGACAGGGCGGCCAGTCGCGCGGCGAGATCGTCCGCCTGCAGGCCCGCCGTCCGGGCATTCTCCAGCGCCGTGGTGGCCTGCAGCAGCCCCTGCCGTGCCCGCTCCACCGCGGGCGCCAGCCGGGCGAGCTGCGTCTCGGCCCGGTCGAGCAGCGGCCCCAGGCGCTCCCGGAAGCGTTCCAGCTCCGTCCTGCTCTGCTCCAGCTCGCGCCGTGCCTGCTCCAGGTCGGCCCGCGCGCGGTCGGCCGTCCCGGCGTCGAGATCGTCCCGATCCAGGTCGTGGGCGTCGACCGCGGTGATGTAGCGGTGACTCACCTGGTCGATCCGCGTCCCCAACTCGGCGAAGTCCGCCGCCACCTGCCGCCCCTGGGGCGAGTCGTCGACGGCATTGATCGTCTCGACGGAGATCCGCAGGTCGCGCTGCGCGCTGTCCAGCTCGTAGAAGGCCTCTGCAGCGGCATCCTTGGCGGCCTGCGCGTCGGCCCGCTTGTTCTCCGTCCGGCCGCTTCCCCATCCCCACCGGCGGGTGCCGCCGCTCGTTGTCACGTCTGCCCTCTCCCCGTCGCCGCCATCAGTGGATCGCCCGCCCATTCTCCCACCCGGCTGCCAGGCCCAGCGGGCCGCGGTTGCTCCGCGGACGAGAGGGCAGGGTAGTCTGTTTGCTCACCCCAGTCCGGGCGCATAGCTCAGCGGTAGAGCGCTGCCCTTACAAGGCAGATGTCACAGGTTCGATCCCTGTTGCGCCCACACTTCGCACCAGCCCCGACCGGCACGAAAGTGCAGGTCGGGGCTGGTTCTGTGTGGGTGGGGGAGTGGCTTCATCCCGATCGGTGTGGGGTTTGCCGGGGCCTTCGGCGGTTCGTGTTGGTGACCCCGTCTTCCAAGAATCTCCCACGATGATGTCGGTCACCGTATTCCCAGGTGTTGGGGCTGCACGCGTGCATCCGTGTCGTGCAGACCTGCCGCCCGAGTACGGCAGGGCATTGCGCCCGGCCGGGCAGTGGTCGGACCTCCTGTCAGCGTCTCCGAGACGGTCCTCGGGGCCGGTGACACCACCTCCGAGGCCGTCCACTCGGCAGGGGTAAAAGTCATGCCGGTCCCGGAGGCCAGCGATTCTTGTGCGGGTCGGGAAGAGAATAACGGGGCTTCTGTGCTGGTCAGGCGGCGTGTGGCGATTGTGCTGGCATCCCGCTACACTTGACTGGTACCAGAGTAGGTACCAGTTGCGAGAGAAGGTGCCCATGCCCGCCCTGAATGTGTCCTTCACGGACGACGAGATGGCCACGATTCGCGACGCCGCAGCGCGGGAGGACATCAGCATGAAGAACCTCGCGCACGAGGCGATTCTCGCCGAGGTCCATCGGCGCAAGGTGACCGCGGCGGCCATCCGTACTAGCCGAATCTCCGCCGGGCTGAACCGGCGCCTTGAGAACACGTAGCCGGAGGCGGTCATCACCGAGTACCTGGACGTCCGGGATGTCCTGGACATCGCCGAGATCACTCTCTGCTCCCGGCCGGGTGTCCGTGACTGGGGACTGCTCGAATCAGCGGTGGCTCGTCCGCAGGCGACAGTGTTCGGCCAGGAGGCGTATCCCGGCCTCTTCGAGAAAGCGGCGGCGCTGCTGCATTCTCTGGCGAGTAATCACAGTCTGGTCGACGGAAACAAGCGGACCGGCTGGGCTTCGGCGATCGTCTTTCTCGACATCAACAGCCATCCGTTGATCGAGCCGCTGGATGAGGACGAGGCGGAGAAGTTCGTCGTCGCCGTCGCGCAGTCGCAGAGGGAGGTCCCGGAGATCGCGGATCGGCTGAGGTTCTTCGTCGAACCGTGACCCACGCCTCGAGCGCCCGCTCGGAGGGCCAGGAGGGGCTCCCTCATGCCCGCGCGTGGGGCGATTGAGCTCTGCGTCTCTTCACTGCCGGACCTGAACCGCCGGACCTGTGGGGAAGGGAGGGGCAGCTTCCGCAGCTTTGCGTGGGTCATTTCGCCGAGAAGGCGTCACTGATGGTCGGACTCCATCGATCCATGCCTGCGGAGACTCACCCGTATCGCTTACATGCCGGGAAGCGTGTCCTGCTCGACGTCGACGCGCGGCGGTGCGGGTGCGGCGCGGAGCTCCAGTTTGCGGCGGCAGTCGCGTCCGAGCCCCCACAGGCGGCTGGTGCGGTCGCGGAGAGGAGCGCCGCACATGCCGCAGGTGACGCGCGGCCCCTGACCGTCGACATCCGCCTCGCCGGGTGCGGAAGCGTCGGGCAGGGGCAACAGGGCGTCGGTCACCGGAGCATGGTGTCAGGTGAGGCCGGGCCTTGGGACGGATCGCCCGGGCGAGCCGCGTCCCGCCGAGGAGCATGAGGACGGTGCGCAGCCTGACAGCGCTTCGATACGGTGCAGCGCCGATCAGCAGCCGTGCGGACGACGCGTCACGATGCGGTGCCGGCATCGGAGGCACGGTCCCGGCCGGGACCGGCTACCGGAGGCTGGTCCGGCCACGTGAAGGCGTACTCGGGGTTTCCTCCTCGGCACAGTCGAACGTAACGCAGCAGCTCGCGGATGATTCCTGCATTGCCCATGGCCCAACCGTGACGCGGTTCGAGACTGCTCGGGCCGGCCCGGTGCTCGACGTTCGACCAGCGGGTGCCCTCGGTACTTCGGATCGCTCGGGCGACGATGTCGCTCACGAGCTCGTGTGCGAAGTCGTGTGGGTCCTGCTGTTCGGCGATCCGGTCGCAGGCCAGGGCGAGGACCCCCGCAGTTCCGCAACACCGGCCGTTGTTGTCCCAGAAGCCGGGGCGTAGCCGTTTGGGCAGGCCGGAGTGGGTGATCGTGTGCCAGCAGCGCTCGGCGAGGGCGGACCAGGCGGGGAGGCCGGTGATGTTCCGTAGCTCTCGGAAGACGTGGGCATCGCCGGCCGGGCCGTGGCACCAGCCGTAGCGGAAGGGCTCGTGACGGCGCGAGATGGTTGCACGATCAACAGAAATTCCGGCCGGCGCGCTCCCGGCCCCCGGCCGCCCTCCGAGAGCCTCCGCTCGCGCTTCGGCGGCAGGGCGACGCGGCCCGTGCCGTTCGGGGGAGCGGTCGCACCGGCGCGGACGACGGCGGCGCCGGTTGACATGATGGAGCGGTGAACTTCTGGTCGATCTATGAGCAGGGCTTCGCGCGGGTCGCCGCATGCACCGGGCACGCGGCCGTCGCCGATCCGCGGACGAACGCCGAGTCGGTGCTGCGCCTGGGAGAGCAGTGCGCGCGGGAGGGCGCCGCGGTCGCGGTCTTCCCCGAACTGTGCCTGTCCGGGTACTCCATCGAGGACCTGCTCCTCCAGGATCCGTTGCTCGACGAGGTCGAGGCCGCGCTGCGCACCGTGGTCGCCGGATCGGTGGACCTGCTGCCGGTGCTGGTCCTCGGCGCGCCCCTGCGGCACCGCCACCGCATCTACAACTGCGCGGTCGTCGTCCACCGGGGGCGGATCCTCGGCGTCGCGCCCAAGTCGTACGTGCCGAACTACCGCGAGTTCTACGAGCGCCGCCAACTCGCCCCGGGCGACGACGAACGCGGCGGTCTGCTGCGGTTCGGCGGCGAGGACGTGCCGTTCGGCGCCGACCTGCTGTTCGCGGCGGACGACGTCCCCGGCCTGGTCCTGCACGCGGAGATCTGCGAGGACATGTGGGTGCCGGTCCCGCCGTCCGCCGAGGCGGCCCTCGCGGGAGCCACGGTCCTCGTCAACCTCTCGGGAAGCCCCATCACTGTGGGCCGGGCCGAGGACCGGCGGCTGCTGTGCCGGTCGGCATCCTCACGGTGCCTGGCCGCCTACGTCTACGCGGCCGCGGGTCTCGGCGAGTCCACCACGGACCTGTCCTGGGACGGCCAGACCATGATCTACGAGAACGGCACCCTGCTTGCGGAGACCGAACGCTTCCCGCTGGACGACGCCCACGCGGTCGCGGACGTGGACCTGGACCTGCTGCGCCAGGAGCGCGCCCGGGCGGGCACCTTCGACGACAACCGCCGCACGCACGCCGCCCGCACGGACGGCTTCCGGCGGGTGCCGTTCCGGCTGGACCCGCCGACCTCCGACCTCGGACTGCGGCGCGCGGTCGAACGGTTCCCGTTCGTGCCGTCCGACGCCGACCGGCTCGCCCAGGACTGCTACGAGGCGTACAACATCCAGGTCGAGGGCCTGCAGCAGCGCCTGGCGGCGATCGGCGGTCCGAAGGTCGTCATCGGCGTGTCCGGCGGCCTGGACTCCACCCACGCGCTGATCGTCGCCGCCCGCGCCATGGACCGGGCCGGCCGCCCCCGCAGCGACATCCTGGCCTTCACCCTGCCCGGCTTCGCGACCAGCGAGCACACCAGGGGCAACGCGCACGCCCTGATGCGCGCCCTCGGCGTCACCGCGGCCGAGCTGGACATCACGCCGACCGCCCGGCTCATGCTCCGGGAGATCGACCACCCGTTCGCCGCCGGTGAGCCGGAGTACGACGTCACCTTCGAGAACGTGCAGGCGGGCCTGCGCACGGACTACCTGTTCCGGCTGGCCAACCAGCGCGGCGGGATCGTGCTCGGCACCGGCGACCTGTCCGAGCTGGCCCTGGGCTGGTGCACGTACGGCGTCGGCGACCAGATGAGCCACTACAACGTGAACTCCGGCGTGCCGAAGACGCTGATCCAGCACCTGATCCGCTGGGTCGTCCGCAGCGGCCAGTTCGACGAGGAGACCGGCCGCACGCTGACGGCGATCCTCGACACCGAGATCAGCCCGGAGCTGGTGCCGGGGGAGGAACTCCAGTCGACCGAGTCGAAGATCGGCCCGTACGCCCTCCACGACTTCACGCTGTTCCACGTCCTGCGCCACGGCTTCCGCCCGACGAAGATCGCGTTCCTCGCCTGGCACGCGTGGCACGAGCGGGACGCGGGCAGCTGGCCGCCGCACTTCCCCGACGCGGAACGGACGGCCTACGACCTGCCCGAGATCCGGCGCTGGCTCGAGACCTTCTGCCGCCGCTTCTTCGCCTTCGCGCAGTTCAAGCGCTCCGCGATGCCGAACGGCCCGAAGGTGTCCGCCGGCGGGTCGCTCTCTCCGCGCGGCGACTGGCGGGCCCCCTCCGACGGCACGGCCCGTGCCTGGCTGCGCGACCTGGAGCGCTGGGACGCGGAGCGTACCGACCCGTAGGCATGGCGGCCACGGCGGCGATCCGGCCCACGGCCGCCACCGGCCGTGGGCGATTCCTCAGGCGCCGCCGTCGGCCCGGACCGCCGTGCCGAGGATGTGGGTCGCGGCGGGCGAGCGGGGATCCGGGAACAGGAAGCGGTCGACATCGGTCACGGTGAACCCCGCGGCGGCGAGCGCCGCCTCGGTGTCGCGTCCCGTGTGGCAGCCCCCGCACACCAGCGGCCACACCGTCGCGTCCAGCACGCGCTGGACGCGACGCATCCGGGCCGAGTCGGCCCGGACATGTTCGAAGAAGTGCAGGCGTCCACCGGGGCGCAGCACCCGGCGGAGCTCCGCGAGCGCGGTGGGCACGTCCTCGACGGAGCAGAGCACCAGGCAGGCCACGGCGGCGTCGAACGAGGCGTCCTCGGCCGGGATGCGGTGCGCCGTGCCGTCCACGACCCGTACCGGGACCGGTGCGTCGTGCCGGGCGGCCCGGACGGCGAGCCCCCGCAGCCGCGGCTCCGGCTCGACGGCGACCACTTCCCTCACGGTGCGGGGGTAGTGGGGGAAGTTGAGTCCGTTGCCCGCGCCGATCTCCAGCACCCGTCCGTCCAGGCCGTCGAGGAGCCGCCGACGGTGCTCCGACACCCCGGCACGTTCCATCGCCGGTCCGGCGCAGCGGGCGTAGAGGCGGGAGAAGACCGGTCGGCGCATGTTCTGCGGCATGGTGGGGCGGCACCTTCCTCGTCGACGTCGGGGCGGGCGTGCGGCACGCTGCCGCCGCTGCCGGTCGTGCACCGGACGACGCTACGGGAGACGGGAGTCCGCTGTGGTGTCCGTCCGGGTATCCGCTGCGTGCGGGGCGCTCCGCTCCGCCGCCACGGCGTGCGACACGGCGGCCTGCAGCAGCCGCACCAGCCGGTCCTCCGCGTCCGGGGCGGCCAGCAGCACGCGGAGGGCGTACTCCAGGTGGTGCCGGCCCGGTCCGCGCCACCACAGCGTGTCGGCGGCGCGTCCGAACGCACCGGGGCGGGCGTCGCCCGTGTGACGGGCCCGGCGTCGGCAGCGGTCCTCCCGGCGTGCGGCGGCAGGACAGGAGGCCGGCAGGTCACCGGCCGCGTGCAGCACGTCGGCGATCATCGACGCCTCGTACGACCGGCCCGCCGGGCGGGCCGCGGCGAGGTCCGCGGCCAGGGGGCGTAGGCGGCGGCGCGCCGGCTCTCCCACGGCGTCGTTGATGCTGCGGGCGAGCGCGGCGAGTGCCGGGTCCGTGCCCCGCGGGCTGTCGGTGAAGGGACCGGCGGCGAGTACGGAGGCCGTCTCCATGAGGCAGGCGCCGTCCTCCGGCGCCAGATGCCCGTACGGGCGGGGGGCGGGCAGACCGTCGGGCGGTGAACCGTCGCCGCCCGGGGTGCGCGGGTCGGAGGGGCGGTGCGGGACGCGCATGGGGGCCTCCGCGGATCGGATTCCGGTCACCGGCTCGGACCGGACCGGCTGCACGACCCTCCCGGCCGGTGCGGCTCGGGAGTGGGCAGAACCCGGTCGGTCGGGTGGTGCGCGCTGCTCCCCAGCGTACGGCCGAGAGGCGCCGGGCGGCGTACGGCGCCCGGCGCAGTGGACGCACACGGCCCGGACGGTCCGCCTCCGCCGTCCCGCGCGAAGTCGGCCGTTCCGCGCCATGCTGGAGGTGAGGCGGGGTGCCCTGCTCCGCCTGCTCGCGCCGAGGAGGTACGAGGATGTCCCACACGGTGACCGCGGGCCTGGACGGCTCCCGGGAGAGCCACGCCGCGTTGGACTGGGCGGCCGCGGAGGCGGTCCGGCGATCGGCGACGCTGGAGATCGTGCAGGTCCACGAGACCGGGGCCTACCCGTACTCGCAGCTCATCGACGACCAGGTCGAGATCGACCATGCGGAGCGCATGGTGAAGGAGGCCGCCGCGGAGATCGACCGCCGCCATCCCGGTCTGCACCTCACGTCGCAGGTGGTGGCGGGACGGCCCGCCGCCGTGCTCGACGAGATCGCCTCCCGCTCCGACCTGCTGGTGCTGGGAACGCGGGGCTTCGGAGGTCTGCGCGGCTTCTTCGTCGGGTCCGCCGCACTGCCCGCGGTGGCGCACGCCCGCTGCCCGGTCGTGCTGGTGAGGGCCGGAGGAGGCGACCCGGACCGCAAGGGCGACATCGTGGTGGGTGCGAAGCCGGACGGGACCCCGCCCGCGCTCCTCGACTTCGCCTTCGACGAGGCCGCGCTCCGGTCGGTCCCGCTGCGCGTCCTGCACGCCCTGGACCTTCCGCCGGGACACCGCCGGGGCCGGCGGCGCGCCGCACCGCCTCCCGACGCGGAACTCGTCGAGCAGCAGACGGCGCGACTGCGCGGCCAGGTGGAGCCGTGGCGGGAGCGGCACCCGGATGTCGAGGTGGAGTGCCGCACGGTCGAGGGCCCGCCCGCGGTGCACCTGGTGGAGGAGGCCGCCGACGCGGCGCTGCTGGTGGTGGGCCGGAGGCCGCACCACCACCGGGTCGGCACGCACATCGGTCCCGTCACCCACGCGGTGATGCACCACGCGCTCGTGCCGGTGGTCGTCGTGCCCCACGACTGACGTGCGGCGCGTCGAGTGAGCAGTCACACACCGCTCCTGACGTGCTGTTCGGGCCCCGGGGGCCCGGGCCGGCAGGGAAGTACGACCGGGCGCACGTACCCTGCCAGGTGGAGAACCGAGGGAGGTGCGATGTCCGAGAAGAGCAGACGGCTCACTCTGACGCTGCTCGTCGCGACCGACGGGTGCGCCCTGCTGCGTGCCGCGGGGGAGCTCGATGTGCACACCGAGCAGCGATTCCTCGCCGACGCCGGTGAGCTGGTCGACAGCGGACACCTGTACCTCGTGCTGGATCTGACGGCGCTGACGTTCTGCGACTCCCGCGGCCTGAACTGCCTGCTGGCTCTGGACTGGCTGTGCCGCCGCCTCGACGGCCGGCTCATCCTCGCGTCCGTCGGCAACCGGCTGCTGCAGCTGCTGGAGCAGACGAAGGTGCGCGACCGGTTCCTCGTGCTGCCCTCGGTCGGGGCGGCCCTCGACACGGTGCCGCCGGAGCACCGTCCGGCCTGGCCGCCGATCGGATCGGGGGCGGGGCCGACCGGCGGCCCGGGTTCCTCGCCGGGCGGCGTTCCCGCCGAGGGCCGGCCTCCTCGCTGAGGGCGGCCCCACCCGGGGCGCTCCCGAACGCCCTGAAGGACGAGTCGTCTCCCCTGGTCGCGTCACCCCGACGGCGTGCCTGGCCGGAGTCCTTCCCCTCGTGTCCTAGCTTCTTCTCCCGCGGCGAGGAGGCCGCACCTCCACCACGCGACGGGAGAAGCCATGAGGCGACGTCAGTTCCGTGCCCGCAGACTCCTGCCGGCTGTCGCCGGCCTGAACGTGCTCGCGCTCGCCGTGCTGGGTCTCGGTGCCTCCTCGGAGGCCTCGCCCGGCCAGGGGCGGGAGATCCGGGCGCCACGCGAGTTCAGCGGCATCGCCTGGCTCGCCACCGACGCCGGGCACACCGTTCCGGGCGGCGACGACGAACCCCAGCAGGTGTTCCTGGTCTGCCACGACACCCGGGACAACGACGCGGAGCGCGACCTGCCGCGCCTCTCGCTCGTGCGGACCCCGGTCGACCCCGACGGGATCATCGTCGAGGAACTCGACGTCGACTTCCCCAGCGTGCCGAACGACCTCGAGAGCATCGCCCGGGTGCCGCACCGGAAGGAGGCGCTGCTGGCGGAGAGCAACGCCGACGGTGACGACCCCGACCCCACCCTCTACCTCGCCCGGTGGGACGACGACCTCGACGTCGAGATCGTGAACGCCGTGCCGTGGCCCGAGACCCCCGAACCACTCGTCAACGTCGAGGCGACCGCCGTGACACGGGTCCACGGGCGGACCTACTTCGTGTACGCAGAGCGTGCGCAGGGGAGCGACACCACCCGCTTCCACATGACCCGGATCCGGATTCGGCGGAGCGGGGCGATCACCTTCGGCACCCGGTGGTCCTCGGTCCCCTTCACCGCTCCCGAACCGCCCGGCGCCCGCCCGGCTTCCGGCCTCGACATCGACAGGCACGGCAACCTCTACGTCTCGTCGGCCTACGACCCGGGCGACCTCGGCCCGTTCGACAGCGCCGTCCACCGGGCGGCCACGGTCCGCCCCGGCGGTCCCCTCGGTGCCCGGCTCCGCCCGGTGCGGCCACCGCAGGAACTCGCCCGGAGCTCCGGGCTGAAGATCGAGGGCGTCGGGCTGGTCGACGGCTCCTTCCCGCTCTTCGCCGGGGACGACGACGAGGACTACGGCGGGCTGCTGCGCCGGCTGCGCCTCACGGAACAGGGCCGCCGCGCCTCCTCGTGACCCGAAGCGCTGCTCGCGCCGGTGCCGCCGCCCGAACGCAACCGTTCCCGGCCGCCGCACGTCGGAAGTCGTTGACGCGCGACCGCTCCGGTTCGCGCCGGTCCGCGACAAGGAGTCCTCGTGCCGATCAGCCTCGACAAGATCCCCACACCCCTGCACCCGCTGGTGAGGACGGCAGCGGTCTCGCTCGACAAACACGGCCTGACCGGGCAGCGCGCAGCCGTCTACCTCGTGCTCGACAGATCCGGCAGCATGCGGCGCTACCGGGTCTATTCGCAGTGCACCGGGCTTCAGCCCGGTGGCGAAGCGAATCCGAGAGCTGCTCTGACCTCAGCTGTGTGCACGGATCCGCAGTGTTCGCCTCGGCCCGGGTCGGAGCGGTCGGTTCTGCTGCTCGATGTACTGCTTCACGATGCTGAGCGGTGCGCCGTCGATCGGAACCGGCGAAGTACGAGCCGGACCAGAGTCGTTGTGCCCGCCAGTAGTGGCGGACGAGGTCGGGGAACTCCTGGCGCAGCCGCCGGGAAGAGACGCCCTTGAGGGAGTTGACCAGCTTGGACACGGCGATCTCCGGCGGGAAGTTCACGAGCAGGTGGATGTGGTTGTTCTCGCCGTTGAACTCCACCAGGTCGGCCTCGAAGTCCTCGCACACGGCTCGCATGATCTCCTCGCAGCGCGTCAGGTGCCGGTCGGCGAAGCCTTGTGCCGGTACTTCGTCAGGCAACCAAGTGGACATGCATGCGGAAGACGCAGTGGCGACCTGTACGAATGTTCTCATCGATACCCGTAAGTCAACTATGTAGCATGATCTGCGTGCAGCTTCGGTACAGCTTCCGCGTGTACCCGAGTGCCGGTCAGCGCATGGCGCTGGCAAGGGCGTTCGGGTGTGTGCGGGTGGTCTACAACGACGCGCTCCGCGCTCGGGAGAGCGCCCGCAGCGAAGGCATGCCGTTCCCGAAGACCGGGGACCTGTCGAAGCGGCTGATCACGGAGGCGAAGAACACCCCCGAGCGGGCCTGGCTCGGCGAGGTCTCGGCGGTCGTCCTCCAGCAGTCCCTCAGGGACCTTGACACGGCGTACCGGAACTTCTTCGACGGGCTCAAGGGCAAGCGGCCCCGCATGGGCGCGCCCCGGTACAAGTCGAAGCGGGACACCCGGCAGTCGGTCCGGTTCACCGCGAACGCCCGCTGGTCGATCACCACCGGCGGGAGGCTGCGCCTGCCGAAGATCGGCGACGTCAAGGTGAAGTGGTCGCGGACGCTGCCCTCCGTGCCGTCGACGGTGACGGTGGTCAAGGACAGCGCGGGCCGGTACTTCGCGAGCTTCGTCGTGGAGACCGGCCCGGAGGAAGTCCTTCCCGCGGTCACACCCGAGCTGGGCATCGATCTCGGGCTCGGGCACTTCGCGGTTCTCTCCGACGGGACGAAGGTCGACAGCCCGCGCTTTCTGCGCCGCGCCGAGAAGCGCCTGAAGAAGGCACAGCGCGCCCTCTCCCGCAAGGAGAAGGGCTCCAGCAACCGGAACAAGGCCCGGATCAAGGTCGCTCGCGCACACGCGAAGGTGGCCGACGCACGCCGCGAGTTCCACCACCAGCTCTCCACGAAGCTGATCCGCGAGAACCAAGCGGTCGCCGTGGAGGACCTGGCGGTGAAGGGACTCGCCCGCACGCGCCTGGCCAAGTCCGTCCACGACGCCGGATGGTCGGCGTTCGTCACGATGCTGGAGTACAAGGCCGCCCGGTACGGACGCACCTTCGTGAAGATCGGCCGGTTCGAGCCCACGTCTCAGGTGTGCTCGCAGTGCGGCGTGAAGGACGGCCCGAAGCCGCTGCACGTCCGTGTGTGGACGTGTGGGGCGTGCGGGGCCGTCCTGGACCGGGATATCAACGCGGCGGTCAACGTCGCCAAGGCGGCCGGACTGGCCGTGTCAGCCTGTGGAGCGCAGGTAAGACCGGGACTCGTCCCGGCACCGCGCAGCGAAGCAGGAACCCACCCGACACCGCAGCCTTCAACGGCGCGGTAGGCGGGAATCGCCGCCCTTCAGGGCGACGAGGATGTCAATACAAGAACGGGAGTGTCCAGCCTCGCCGAGCAGGCACTCGGTCTGTCCGCCAACCTCGACGACGACGGCACCGTTCCCGTCGTCTTCTTCGACACCGACGCGCACGACCCGGTGGACGTGTCGGTGGACGACTACGAAGGGGCCATCCAGCGACACCACGACCGGCTCGGACACATGGGCACCACCAACTACGCCGATGCCATGCAGGCAGTCGTCGACCACCACCGGAAGGCCCGGCCCGACAGCCCGGCGTTCGTCCTCTTCCAGACCGACGGGTCGCCCGACTCCCGCCGCAAGGCGGAACGTGTGCTGTGCGACGCGTCCACGCTGCCGATCTTCTGGCAGTTCATCGGGTTCGGCGACGACCGGTTCGCCTTCCTCCGCAAGCTCGACGATCTCGCCGTCCCGAAGAAGCGAGCCGTCGACAACGCCGGGTTCTTCCCCGCGGGCCGCGACCCCCGCGCCCTGTCCGACGGGCAGCTGTACGACCGGCTCATGGCCGAGTACCCGCAGTGGGTCGTGGCGGCCCGCGCTGCCGGCATCATCCGGTGACACCGCGGGCGTTCCCGTCACCGGGAGCCTAGGACCGCCCGGCGTGCTCCCGCGGAGGCGGTGCCGACGAGTCGGGCTTCCCGGTGCCGGGCTCTCCGGCTTCCGGTACGGCTGTCCGCGGCGCACGCGGCTGCGCGGGGACCCGCGCCGGTGCCGGCGGGTTCCGGCGGATCACCCGCGTCGCCAGCGTTCCCGCCGCGAACAGCGCGCACACCGAGACCGCCGTGCCCATCCAGGTGGCGCCGAGCCAGCGGCTGCCGATCCACCCCAGACCCACGCTGTACACGGCCCACGTCAGCCCGGCCAGGGCCGACCAGGGCAGGAACTCCTTGGCGCGCCGTTGCGCGGCGCCCGCGGTGAGGCTGACCACGGTGCGTCCGGCCGGCGCGAAACGGGCCAGGACGACCAGGATGCCGCCGCCCGCGTCCAGGGCGTGCCCCAGGCGTTCCTGGGCCCGCGTCAGGCGACGGGACCGTGCGAGTGCCCGGTCCAGCCAGGACCCGCCGCGCCGGGCGAGGCGGTAGACGAGCAGGTCGCCGGTCACCGAGGCGCCCGCGGCGCACAGCACCAGCGCCAGCATCTGCGGCAGCCCCGTTCCGACCGCGGCCCCGGCACCCGCGGCGGTCGTCCCGGCCACGGCGGTCGCCGCCGCGATGACGAGGACGCCGCTCGGCAGCACCGGCAACCAGACGTCCAGCAGCACCGAGGTCACGATGAGTACGTAGATCCAGGGCGTACCCAGGAGTGACTCCAGGGCTTCCTGCACTGTCTTCCCCCGTCCGGCCTTGCTCTCCCGCCGTTCTCGGCCTCCAGCGTACGCGCGGACGATGCGCCCGGACGGCCCGGGGCGTGGGCAGCGGCGCGTGTCGTCCCGCGTCACGCCGCGGCGACGGCCGACGCCCGGACGCGCTCCCGCCGGCCCACGGTGGCCAGCACAGCCCTTGCCACGGCGTCGGTGTCGGTCAGGGTTACGGAGTTCACACCGGGACGGGCTCCCGCCGCCGTCACCCAGTGCACGCCCTCGGTCGGGACGCCCACGGCGAACCTGCCCGGATGCGGCGTCCCGTGCCGGTCGACGACCCGGTAGGGGCGCGGTGTGACGTCCAACCCGCCCGTCTCGTAGGTGCCGACACGGTGCGGACGGCACGCGCCGTCGCGCAGCATCCCCGCGAGCAGCCGATCCGCGGTGCGGCGGAGGTCGGGTTCCGGGAGACGTGCCTCGACGAGGCAGGAGGCCCGGACCGTCACCCCCGGAACCGCCGGCGAGTGCGCCTCGAAGGCGCCCCCTTCGGGACTGGGACGGACCGTCATGCCGGGGCCCAGTACGTCCAGCACCCCGGCCTCGATCAGGGCGGCCATCTCCTCGATGCGCCGCCGCGGCGGGCCGATGGACAGGAACGCGTTCAGCGGGGTGTACCAGCGGTCGAGGTGGTCGCGCCGGGACGTGCCGGCGATCCCCGCGTGGTCGACGGCCAGCCGCACCTCGTTGCGCAGGTCCCGCAGCACGTCGAGTGCGGCCTTGCAGGGGCCGTTCACGTTGCCGCGCCGGGCCTCGGCGATGTCGCGGCGCAGCCGTTCCAGCAGCCAGGCCCGGTGTGTGGCGGCGTCGCCGAAGTGCAGTCCGTCGCAGGGCCGGGCGAGGCGGTGCCAGTCCCAGCGCCGGTCCTCCGGCACGCCGTGCCCGTCGAGCAGCGCGGACTCCGCAGGGTCGCCGTGGGGCACGCGCAGGAAGGCGGCACGGAAGTCGGCAGCCTCCCGTCTTCCGGCCGCACGGTCCGGGGCGCGCTCCGCCAGCAACGCCTCGTAGTAGACGGTCTCGACCTCCTTGGCCACCAACGGCCATATGTCGTGCAGGAAGTCCGGAGGGTCGCCGTTCTCCGCGCGGGCGCGCAGCCGCCGCACTGTCGGCTCCGTCAGCAGCAGTGGGCGGTGCCGCCCGTGCGCGCCCTTCTCGTTGTCGCCGCGCGCGTGGTACGGAACGCCGCGCCGCGAACCCGCGTACAGCCGCGGCTCCCGGCCGGACGGCAGGTACCGCAGCGCACCGCCCGGCCCGGACGAGGTGAACCGCCCGCCCCGGCCGCTGGTCAGCAGTGCCATGTGGTCGAAGAAGTTCAGGCCCAGCCCCCGCAGCAGCACCGGTTCGCCCGGTGCGAGCGCGGCCAGTTCACCCGCCAGGTCGGCCGGGTTGGCGGGCGGTACGTAGCGCAGACCGTGCTCGCGGGCGTAGGCGCCGAGGCGTCGCTGTTCCGGGCCGGGGGCGCCGGGCAGGTGGCCCTGCGCGAGCACCACGGCCCCCAGTCCGCGCAGTTCCGTGCCGTCGGACAGCTCCAGCCGTTGCCCGTCCTCCGCGTCGTCGAGCCGGACCGCCCGCGTGCGGTGGACCGTCACCCTCACCCGGGACGGCGCCCGGTGGAGGGTCTCGGCGAACACCCACTCCAGGTAGGCGCCGTACTGGGCACGCGTGGGGTAGTCGTCGGGGCCGAGGGTGCCGGGGTGTGCGCGTTCGAACCACTCGTGGAGTGTCGGCCCGGGACGCACCGGCCCCTCGGTCTCCACGCTGGCGTCGGTGAACAGCGTGACCTGCGAGGCGACGGTGTTCATGAGCAGGTGGCCGGACTGTGCGGTCCGCCACACGCGTCCCGGGCCCGGCCGCTCCGGGTCGACGACGTGCACGGTCAGCTCGTCGTCGGTGCCGAGGAGTTCGGCCGCGGACGCGCACAACCGCTCCACGACGCTCGTGCCGCGCGGGCCGGCGCCGACCACGGCGACGGAGTGCCGCGCGGCGGCTCCGGAGGCGGCCGGCTGATGGTGCTCCAGGTTCCGGCTGCGCGGGGCATGCCGGACCTGCGGGGCGTGCGGGACGGACACGTGTCTTCTCCCGGTCGGACGCTGACGTCCTTCGGCGATACGGCTGCACGGTGCCTGCGGCGGCGCTGCCTGCCGCGGCGGTGTGCCGCCTCATCATGCCCGCCCCGCCCGGGCCCGCGAAGACCTCCCCTGCGGATCGGGCGCAGGTGTGGGAAGAGTCACGCGGCTGCTCAGCGCCGTTCCAGGTCCCGCTCCAGCACGCGCGCGAGATGCGACACCGGATGTGCGTCGCCGTCCCCGGAGGGGTTCACGGACTCCGCCCGGTCCATGCTCAGCCGCGCGGACCTCCCGTGCAGGGCGAGCGTCATCAGATGGTTGCCGAACCACGGGCCACCGGTGCGGCGCCACGTCAGTGGCGGCCGCGGAACCCGCGCATGCCGGGCGAGCAGCCGCCCCAGCCACCGGCCGGGGGCGCTCCACCCCAGCCGGAAGCCCCATTTCATGTAGGCGGGGACGCTGTTGTGCATCGGCGAGCACGTCAGCTGCGTCACCGCCGCTGTCGGCCGCCGGGGGAAGTGCTGCCGCGGGAACCGCGGTTCCGCCAGGTAGGCGTGGTGGACGTCGCCGGACAGGACGCTGACGGTGGCCGGCCCGTTCTCCGCCGCAGCGGCCGAGGCGATCAGCTCCGCCAGTTCGCGGAAGGAGTCGGGGAAGGCGGCCCAGTGCTCCAGGTCCGCGGCCCGGCGCAGCTTCTCACCCCACCGGGCCCAGCGTTCGCCGCGCGCCCCCGCGCACAGTGCCGCGTTCCACGTCTCGGCGTCGTGGATGGCGGGCGGCAGCAGCCACGGCAGGGAGGAGCCGACGAGCAGGTGGTCGCAGCCCTCTTCGCGCATCTGGTCGCTCAGCCACTCCCATTCGCTGCGGTCGAGCATGGACCGTTCCCGCTCCGTCAGGACGCGCGCCGCGCGGCTGTCGGTCATCACCAGCCGCACCCGGCCGAAGTCGCGTCGGAAGCTCCAGCGGAACGACTCCGGGTCCTCGTCGGCGCGTTCCGCCGCCTCCCGCAGCACGCCGGCCCCGTCCTGCGCCTCCCGCACCGCTGCGAACAGCGGATCCCGGGACAGCTCGCCCGGTGAGAGGTTGCCCAGGTGCTGGTACACCCAGTACGAGGTGAGTCCGCCCAGCAGGCGTTCCCGCCACCACGGCAGGGCGCGGATGTCCCGCCTCCAGGACTCACTGGTGTTCCAGTCGTCGATCACGTCGTGGTCGTCGAAGATCATGCAGGTCGGGACGGTGGACAGCAGCCAGCGGACCTGCGGCGCCAACCAGGACTCGTAGTACAGCTCGGTGTACTCCTCGTAGTCGGCGACCTGGCTCCACGGCGGATCGTCGAGGTCGCGCCGTTGCTCGAGGCGCTCCCGCAGGTGCGGGGACGTCTCGTCGGCGTACACCTGGTCGCCGAGCAGCAGCAGGACGTCCGGTGTCTCGCCGCCCGCGGCGACCTGCCGGGCCAGCGCCTCCAGCGCGTCCGGGCCCACCGGGTCGTGGGCACTCCGTGCCGGGCGGGCGGCCCAGCGGCAGGAGCCGAACGCGACCCGCAGCGGCGGGCCGTCGTCCGGGGCGTCCGCGGCGAGCGTGCGGATCGTGGAAGCGGGCAGTCCGCCGTCCTCGAGCGGCCAGACCTGCTCCCCGTCGAGCAGCACCCGGTAGGGAGTCACGGTGCCCGGCTCGAGGCCCACCACCGTGACCAGCGCGTAGTGGTGCCCGTCGACCTGCCAGGTCCTGGCGCTGCCACCGGCGTTCCGGCAGCCGCCCGGCTCGGCGTCCGATCCGCACACCACCTCCGCCTCGCAGGGCCGGTCGGACTCGATCCAGACCGTGGCGGTGTCCTCGTCCACGTAGCGCAGCAGCGGCCCCAGACGCAGCTCGGGCATCCGGTCTCCTCCTCGACCTCGGCACCCACCAGGAAGCCGGCGCCGACGGGGTGCCCCGCACGAGTGCCGGTGGAGCCGAGTCTAGGCTGAGGCGGTGATCGCCGCCGACGCCCTGCTGCCCGTGAACGCCACACTCGGTTTCGTGCTCGCCGGCCTGTTCCTGGCCGCCATGGGTGTCGCCGCGTTCAGCCGGCTCGTGCACGACGACGGCCGGAGCCACACCAGGGCGGTCGCGCTCGCCGGCGTGCGCGCCACCCTCCAACTCGCCGCCGTCTCCTACGTCATCGGCTGGGTCGTCGGCGCGGTGCCGACGCTGCTGGGGTTCGTCGGGCTGATGTACGCGGTCGCGGTGCGGACGGCCGGACGGCGCGTCACCGCCAACCGCACCTGGTGGTGGGCGGCAGCACCCATCGCCGCCGGCGTCGGTCCGGTGCTTGCCGCCGTGCTGCTCACCGGACTTGTCCCGCTGAAGGGCATCGCCCTCGTGCCGATCGCCGGCATCCTCATCGGCGGAGCCATGACGGCGACCACCCTGGCGGGCCGCCGGATGCTCGACGAGATGCACACCCGCCGTGGCGAGGTGGAGGCCGCGCTCTCCCTCGGACTGCATCCCAGGGACGCCCGCCTGGAGGTCGTCAGGCCGACCGCGGCGGCAGCGCTCGTGCCCGGCGTCGACCAGACCCGGACCGTGGGCCTGGTCACGCTGCCCGGCGCGTTCGTCGGCATGCTGCTCGGCGGCGCCTCGCCGGTCATGGCGGGTGCGGTGCAGCTCTTCGTCCTGCTCGCTCTCCTGTTCGCGCAGACCGTGGCGGTCGCGGTCGTGCTGGAGCTCGTGGCGCGCGGGCGTCTCCATCGCGTACCGTGGCGCACGTCTGAAGGGGAGTAGCTCTTCGCCGGACCGTCGACACACTGGGCGGCGCGCGGAACACGTGCGGCCGCCCCGGCGCCCGGAGCGCGACGAACCCACCGGAAGGTGGCCGCCGCGCCGGCGAGACCTTCGGCCGCAGCATCCGTACACCCGATGCTGCCGGACCGAAGTGCGCGCTGCCCGGCCCTCTCCGGCTCCGGCAGCCCGACCGGAGCCAGGAGTCGTCCGCTCATGTTCAGCCTCACCACCGCAGCCGTCGCGTTCGGCGTCGTCTTCCTCGCGGAACTGCCCGACAAGACCGCACTCGCCGGCCTGCTGCTCGGTACCCGCTTCCGCGCCTCCTACGTCTTCGCCGGTGTGGCGGCGGCGTTCACCGTGCACGTCGCGCTCGCCCTCGCCGCGGGCGGTGTCCTGACCCTGCTGCCCCACCGCCTGGTCGACGGGGTCGTCGGGCTGCTCTTCCTGGCGGGCGCCGCCCTGCTGCTGTTCAGGAAGGACGCCGCCGAGGACGAAGCGGGACCGGCGGCTCCCGAGGACCAGACGTTCTGGAAGGTGGCCGGCAGCGGCTTCTCCCTCATCCTCGTCGCCGAGTTCGGCGACCTCACCCAGATCATGACCGCCAACCTCGCCGCCCGGTACGACGACTGGCTGTCGGTCGGTGCCGGTGCGCTGCTCGCCCTGTGGTCGGTGGCCGCCCTCGGCATCCTCGGCGGCCGCACCCTGATGCGGTACGTGCCGCTGCGGCTCGTCACGAAGGCCGCGGCTACGGTCATGGCCGTCCTCGGCGTGTGGAGCCTCTACGAGGCGCTCTCCTCCTGAGTCCGGTCGCGCGGGGCGGGCCGGAACGGTCCGGGCCGCCCCGGTCCGGCCGGAAATGCCGGGGCGGGTACCGTGTCCTGGCCCTGAGCGCGCCGCCCGGGGCCAGGACTCCGACCAGCCACGGCGAGGGGCGATGCTGACACGGAAAGCGGGGCTTCCCCGCCAGGCGCCGGGACTGGGGGGTCTGCGTCACCCGACGCAGGTGATCGCCGTCGCGTTCGCCTCCGCCGTGCTCCTCGGTTCCGGCCTGCTGTCGCTGCCGGTGGCCACCGCGTCGGGAACGCGCGCCCCCTACCTCGACGCGTTGTTCACCTCCACGTCCGCGGTGTGCGTGACCGGCCTGATCACGGTCGACACCCCGCACTACTGGTCCACGTTCGGCGAGGTCGTCATCCTGGTGCTCATCCAGGCCGGTGGCCTCGGCATCATGACGCTGGCCACGCTGTTCGCCGTGCTCGTCTCCCGCCGCCTGGGCCTGCGCGCCCGGCTGCTGGCCCAGGCGGAGACCAAGGCCCTCTCCCTGAAGGACCTGCGCCGCGTGGTGCGCAACATCGTGCTCTTCAGCCTCGGCAGCGAGATCGTGTTCGCCGCCGCACTGGGCACGGAGTTCGCTCTCGGCCACGCCATGACGCCCGGCCACGCCCTCTACCAGGGGCTGTTCCACGCCGTGTCCGCCTTCAACAACGCCGGCTTCTCCCTCCACAGCGACAGCCTCATGGGCTACGCGGACGATCCCTGGGTGACGCTGACCGTGGCCGCGGCGGTCGTCCTCGGAGGCCTCGGCTTCCCCGTGCTGTTCGAACTGCGGCGCTCCTGGCGGCGCCCGCGCACCTGGTCGGTCCTCACCCGCGTCACCCTGGCGCTCACCGCCGTCCTGCTCCTCCTCGGCACCTTCGTGCTCACCGCCGCCGAGTACACCAACCCCGAAACCCTGGGCCCCATGCCCACCTGGCAGAAGTGGCTGGCAGGTCTCTTCGCCTCGGTCAACGCCAGGACGGCCGGGTTCAACGGCATCGACACCTCGGAGCAGGGCCCCGAGAGCCTGATGGCCACCGACATCCTCATGTTCATCGGCGGCGGGAGCGCCGGCACCGCCGGCGGCATCAAGGTCACCACTTTCGGGGTGCTGGCCTTCGTGATCTGGGCCGAGATACGCGGCGAGCCCGGTGTCCGGGTGGGGCGGCGCCGGATCCCGGAGACCAACCAGCGCCAGGCGCTCGCCATCGCGCTCG
This sequence comes from Streptomyces callyspongiae, assembly GCF_047200695.1. Lineage (NCBI taxonomy): Bacteria > Bacillati > Actinomycetota > Actinomycetes > Kitasatosporales > Streptomycetaceae > Streptomyces > Streptomyces callyspongiae. Next base: position 169,566 of record NZ_JBJZOM010000009.1, on the reverse strand, counting down.
TCGGCATCGCCGCGGTCCTCCTCGCCACCTTCGTCCTGCTGGGCCTCAGCGGCTACCGCCTGGACCGCGTGCTGTTCGAGGCGATCTCCGCGTTCTCCACCGTCGGCCTGTCCACCGGGATCACCGACGGCCTGTCACCGGCCGGCCAGGGAGTGCTGATCGCCCTGATGTTCATCGGGCGCATCGGCCCCCTCACCCTCGCCTCCGCGCTGGCCCTGCGGCACCGGGCGCGGCGCTACGAACTCCCCGAGGAAAGGACCATCGTTGGCTGACCACAGGGACGACCCCGTCGTCATCATCGGACTCGGACGCTTCGGCAGCGCGCTCGCCCTGGAGCTGACCGAGCGCGGCACCGAGGTCCTGGCCGTCGACAGCCGCCCCAAGGTGGTGCAGGGTCTGTCCGGTGAACTCACCCACGCCGTGACCGCCGATTGCACCGACATGGAGGCGCTGCGGCAGCTCGGCGTCCCGGACTTCTCCAAGGCCGTGGTCGGCATCGGCACCGACATCGAGTCGAGCATCCTGACCACGTCGCTGCTTGTCGAGTTGGAGATCGAGGACATCTGGGCGAAGGCCATCAGCCGGCAGCACGGCCGCATCCTGGACCGGATCGGCGCCCACCACGTCGTCTTCCCCGAGCACGACATGGGGGAACGGGTGGCCCATCTGGTGTCCGGGCGCATGCTCGACTACGTCGAGGTCGACGAGAACCATGCCATCGTCAAGGTCAGGCCCCCGCGGGAGCTCGTCGGCAGGCCGCTGCGCGAGTCGCGGGTGCGCAGCCGGTTCGGCCTGACCGTCGTCTCCGTCAAACACGACGACGGCGACTACAGCTACGCCACTCCCGACACCGTGCTGAGCTACTCGGACCTGATCCTCGTTCTCGGGAAGATCGACGACGTGGAGCGGTTCGCCGCCAGGAACTGAACCCGGCCTGCGGCGGCGGCGCGTACCGTCCGCCGCCGTCAGTCCGCCGTGCGAAGAGCGAAGACGCCCCGGGCGGCGGCCGGTTCGAGGCGGAGGGTCCGCAGATCGGGCACCAGCAGGTCCGGTCGGTGCTCCGCGGCGCGTGGACCGACCCCCACGACACGCAGGCCCGCGGCCTTCGCCGCGGCCACCCCGGCCGCCGAGTCCTCGAAGGCGAGGCAGTCACCGGGCGGGAACCCGAGTTCCGCGGCTCCCTTCAGGAAGCCCTCGGGGTCCGGTTTGCTCGCGCTCACCGATTCCGCCGTTACCCGCACGCCCGGCAGCGGCAGGCCGGCCGCCGCCATGCGGGCGGTGGACAGCGCGGCGTCGGCCGAGGTCACCAGCGCGTGCGGCACCGGTGCCGCACGCACCGCCGCCAGGAACGTCTCGGCTCCCGGCACCGGCACCACGCCGTCCATGTCGGCGGTCTCCTCGGCGAGCAGCGCACGGTTCTCGGCGTGGTTGACCTCGGTCGGACGGTCCGGCAGCAGCGCCGCCATCGTCGCGAAACCCTGCCGTCCGTGGACGACGGACAGCACCTCGGCCGCGTCCAGGCCGTGCCGCTGCGCCCAGCGGCGCCACACCCGTTCGACGACGGCGTCCGAGTCGACCAGTGTCCCGTCCATGTCGAGCAGCAGTGCGCGGAAGGTGAGCGGGGCGGAGGTCATGGAACGCGGACTCCCGTCGGCGGGCGGTGGCGGAGGAGGTGCGGGACACGGAGAAGGGCTGGACAGGAACAGGAACAAGGTGGTTCCGCCCTTTCCCGGTCGAGGACGCCCCCTGGCCTCGTCGGATGGTGCGGGGGCTCGGGCGGAACCACTTTGTTTCTCAAAGATACAAAGAAGTCCGCCCTCCGCGCCAGTCCGGTCCACCGACCGCCGCCAGGAACCGTCCGTCAGTCCGCCTTCGGGCCGGTCTGCTGCACCACCTCGAACGACCACACCTCGGAACCGGAGGCCGCCGGCCGCGGACGCTCCCCGCCCTCACCGCCACCGCCGCCCTGGTGGGCCGCCTTCATCGGTCCCTCCATCCACGCCTGGAAGGACTCCTCGTCGCGCCAGCGGGTGTAGACGAGGTACCGGTCGGTCCCCTCCAGGGGACGCAGCAGTTCGAACCCCTCGAAGCCGTCCGAGCTCTCCACCGTTCCCGCCCGGGAGGCGAACCGCTGCTCGAGGGTCTCCCGCTGCGCGTCCGGGACGGTCAGGACATTGATCTTCACGATGCTCATGCGCCCATCGTGCCCCACCGCGCACCGGCACCCCGTCAGCGACGGGAGCGGTATGCCCTCCGGTTGGCGAGGTGCGACAGCGGGATGCTGGCGAGCCAGCTGTAGAGCGCGGCCGTGGGAGCGACCAGGGCGATACCGATGGAGCCGAGGAAGACCGCCGCCTGCGCCGGCAGCGGGACACGGCGCCGCTCGTCGGCGGCCGTCCGCCGTTCCACGCGCACCTCCATCAGGTAGAGGGCGAGCGCCGCGAGACCGATCACCGCACCGTAGAGCCCCGGCCCCAGCGGCTTGTCGCTGTAGTCCTCCAATACCGACGTGGGGAACGGGATGAGCGACAGCAGGATCAGGAACGCGATGTTGAGCCAGAACAGGGCCGGGTCGATCCGTTCCGCCCGCCGCAGCGCGGCGTGGTGGGCGCGCCAGAACACCGCGATGACCACGGCGCTGATCAGGAACGTCCACACCTGCGCGGCCACATGGCCCAGCGCGTCGTCCAGTTCCCGTCCGTCGAGCCGGGCCGGCAGCCGCACGTCGAGGACCAGGATCGTCATGGCGATGGCGACCACGCCGTCCGTCAGGGCGAGCAGCCGCCCCTTCGGTACGTGCTCCCTCTCCGGACCGCCGCCCCCCGGAACCGTCTCGCGCATGCGCGATTCGTAGCACGTGCACGGTGTGCGCCGTGCGAGCCGGAACGTCGTGTCAGGCGGCCCCGCCCCGTCCGGCAGGAGCCTGCGCCCCGTCCGCCGCGTCGCGGAAGGCGGCCGGGGCGTCGAAGGCGGCGCGCCGGGTCGCGCGGCGCAGCGCCGTGAGGATGCTGCCGCCGAGGGTCAGTGTGAGGGCGACCGTGAGCACCGCGCGGGGGAGGTCCCAGCCCAGGGACGTCGCGAGCACGTAGGCCGTGAAGTGGGACAGGTTGTCCGCAAGGGGGGCGCCGGGTTCGAAGGCGAGAGCCGGTGGCAGGCCCCGGTTGTACAGCGTCCACCCCTGAAGGTTCATCGCTGTGCCGTACAGCAGGGACGCGACGGCGCCGTACACGGCCAGCAGCCACCGCTCGGGGCGTCCGCGCAGCGTCGCAGGACGGGGCAGCAGCCCCGCCCCCATCGCCACCCACCCCATGGAGAGCATCTGGTACGGCAGCCACGGGCCCACGCCGCCCGTCAGCAGGGCGGAGGCGAACATCGACACCGCTCCCAGGACGAAGCCGAACCCCGGGCCCAGCACCCGGCCGGACAGCACCATCAGGAAAAACATCGGTTCCAGGCCGGCCGTTCCGCCGCCGAGGGGCCGCAGCGCCGCCCCGGCCGCGGCCAGCACACCGAGCATCGCGACGGCTTTCGCCTCCAACCCGGTGTCGGCGATCGTCGCGACGACGACGCCGATCAGCAGGGGCAGCAGCGCGGCGAACAGCCACGAGGCGCCGGCGGACGCGGCGGAGGGCGCGGCCCGGGTGTCGGCGAACAGTGGCCAGGAGAGGGCGACCGCTCCGATGGCCGAGATCAGTGCCAGGGCGGTCACCGAGCGGGGCCCGAGCCCGATCGGGCGGGCGAGGCCGTCCGGCGTTCCGCTGCGCGCTCCGCCGCCCGTCATCCGGTCGCCCCCGCGGAGACGGTGAGGGCGTCGCGGACCTGGCCGAGGGTGAGCCAGCGTTGCGGGGCGAGGATCTTCGCGATCTGCGGGGCGTACGCGGGGGAGGCGGTGACGACCTCGGAGGACGGGCCGTCCGCGACCACGTCGCCGTCGGCCAGGATCACCACGCGGTGCGCGAGTTCGGCGGCGAGTTCCACGTCGTGCGTGGCCAGCACGATGGCGTGGCCGTCCGCCGCCAGTCCGCGCAGGAGAGCGACGAGCCGGGTCTTGGCGGCGTAGTCCAGGCCGCGCGTGGGTTCGTCGAGGAGCAGCAGCGGGGGAGCGGCGGTGAGCACGATCGACAGGGCGAGGGCCAGGCGCTGCCCTTCGGAGAGGTCCCGGGGGTGGGCGTCCGCGGGTACCCCGGGGAGCAGCCGTTCCACGACCTCCCGGCAGGTGCCGGCGGCGGCGGAGGCGTCCTTGTCGGCGGCCGCGCACTCCGCAGCGACGGTGTCGGCGTACAGCAGGTCCCGCGGGTCCTGGGGGACGAGCCCGACGTGGTGCAGCAGCGCGGACGGCCGTGTGCGGTGGGGTGCCGCGCCGCCGACGTGGAGTGTTCCGGCTGCGGGTTCGTGCATGCCGACCAGGGCGCGGAGCAGCGTCGATTTCCCGGCGCCGTTGCGGCCCATCAGCGCGACGGTCTCGCCCGCTTCGACCGTGAGGTCGAGCTGCCGGAGCACCTCGGTGCGGCCGCGGCGGACGGCGAGGCCGTGCGCCGCGGCGACGGCGGTGCCTCCGTCGGCCGGCGGAGCGCCCGGGCCGTCTGCGGTGCCCGGGGCCGTCCCGCCGGGGGCGGGGCGTCGCCGGGGCGGCAGCAGGGCGCGCAGCATCCGTCGTGCCGGGCCGGCCGTCGGCGTCGTGCGGGAGGAGGTCCCGCCGCGCTCCGCGACCGGCGCTGTCCGGTGACCGTCCGGTCCGGTGTTTTCGGGTGGTGCGGGCGTGGTCGTGCGGGGGTCGGCGGACACGGCCAGGCGTTGCCGCAGCGGAGCGGCCCGTCGTCGTGCGTCGCGGACGGACAGCGGCAGAGGTGACCAGCCCGCGAGCCGGCCGAGTTCGACGACGGGTGGGCGTACCGGGGCCCGTGCCATCAGGGTCGCGGGGTCGCCCAGCGCGGGTGGCGCTCCGGGCGCGGGCAGCAGCAGCACCTGGTCCGCGTACTGCACCACGCGTTCCAGCCGGTGCTCGGCCATGAGCACCGTGGTGCCCAGGTCGTGGACGAGGCGTTGCAGTACGGCCAGTACCTCCTCCGCCGCGCCGGGGTCGAGGGCGGACGTCGGTTCGTCCAGCACGAGGACCTTCGGGTGGGGGGTGAGGACCGATCCGATGGCGACCCGCTGCTGCTGGCCGCCGGAGAGGGACGCGAGCGGGCGGTCGCGCAGCGCGGCGATGCCGAGCAGGTCGAGAGTCTCCTCGACGCGGCGGCGCATCACGGCGGGGGGAAGTCCCAGGGACTCCATGCCGTAGGCGAGTTCGTCCTCGACGGTGTCGGTCACGAAGTGGGCGAGCGGGTCCTGCCCGACCGTGCCGACGACGTCGGCGAGTTCGCGGGGCCGGTGGGTCCGGGTGTCGCGGCCGTCGACCGTGACCCGGCCGTGCAGGGTGCCTCCGGTGAAGTGGGGCACCAGACCGGAGACGGTGCCCAGCAGGGTCGACTTGCCCACGCCCGAGGGGCCCACCAGGAGGCAGAGTTCGCCCTCCGGGACGGTGAGGTCCACGCCGTGCAGCGTGCGGTGCTCCGCGCCCTGGTAGGTGACGCCGGCCTGCTCGAAGCGGATCACTGCGGTGGCTCCTTGCGGGTGTGCGGTGCGGGGTGCGCGTGGGGGCGGGGAGCGGTGGCCGGCCTGCTGCGGGGTACCGGTCGCCTGTCGGGCGGTGCGGGCGCCACGACGGCGGGCAGCAGTCCGGCGAGCAGCGCGGCCGCCGGCCACAGCGGCAGGGGCGGCACGGACGGCGGGACGACCGGGGGCGCGAGGGCGGCGGGCAGCGCGCCCGCCGCCAGCGTCAGTGCCGTTCCGACGGCTGCGCCGGAGGCGCTGACCAGCCACGCGCGGACACCCCAGGCGTCGGGCCGGTAGTGGCTGCGCACGCTGCGGCGGCCGCCCAGCCACAGCCCGGCGAGTGCGGCGAGCGTTCCGCCGACCAGCAGGGCCGTTCCGTATCCGGTGCCCGTCGCGGAGAGCAGTGCGTAGCTGCCGGCGCAGACGCCGAGCAGTCCGCCGAGGGTGAGTGCTGTGGTGGTGTGCCGGACCGTGCGCGGTACGTGCGCGGTCCGGCCGTACCCGCGGGTGTCCATGGTGGCGGCCAGCGCGACGGAGCGTTCCAGGGCGTCCTCCAGGACGGGCAGCCCGATTCCGATCAGGGCGCGGGGGCCCCGGTCCTCGCGGCCGCGCAGCCGGCGGGCGGCGCGGAGGCGCAGGACGTCGGCTACCAGGTTGGGTGCGAAGGTCATGGCGACCACGACGGCAACGCCGACTTCGTAGAGGGCGCCCGGGAGGGACTTGAGGAGGCGTGCCGGGTTGGCGAGTGCGTTGGCCGCGCCGAGGCAGACCAGGAGTGTCGCGAGCCGCAGCCCTTCGTAGAGGGCGAAGAGCATTCCTTCTGCCGTCACCCTGCCGCCGAGGCGTACTCCCTGCGCCCAGTCCGGCAGCGGTACTTCGGGCAGGTCCACGAGGACATGGGTGCCGGGGACGCCGGTGCCGAGGACGAAGGCGAAGCCCAGCCGGATCGTCAGGACGAGGAGTCCGAGCTTGAGGAAGGCGCTGTAGGAGCGTGCCCACGGCGAGTCCGTGCGGCGTACGGCGACCACGTATCCCGCGACGGCGGCGAGCAGCAGCAGGAGCAGGGGGTTGGTGGTGCGCGACGCGGCGACGGCGAGTCCCAGGGCCCACAGCCACCAGGCTCCGGCGTGCAGGGCGTTGCTCCGGGTGGCCTCCGGCGCCCGCAGGGCGGTGAGGGTGTGGCGCGGCACCACCGCGGGCCGTGGTGCGGCCGGCGCGTGCGGGTGGGGGTGTTCCTGTCGGGCGGACATCGGCGGGCCGGTCTCAGGGCCGCCTGCGGCGGGCCTGCCACGTCGCGGCGCCCGCGACGGCGACGAAGGCGGCGATGCCCGCGGCGACTCCCGCACCGGAGCCCTCGTCGTCCGGGGATTCCGTGTCGCCCCCGGAGGTGTTCGGCGTCGCCGCACCGTCGGGCTTCTTGTTCGACGAGACCTGCTCGCCGCAGCCCTTCTCGGGGTATCCGGCGAGGGCGCAGAGCATCGCCGAGGAGTCGTAGCGCAGCGGTTCGACGACGGTTGCGAGGGCTTCGCCGGCGGTGGCGTCCTCGTCCACGCGGGCGCAGGCCGTCCGGCGTTCCGGTGGCCGCTCGCCCTGCGGGGCGTCCGCTGCGGTGCCGGGGTCGATGCTGAGCGCGATCCGCTTGGTTCCCCCGCGGGGTTCGGTGCTGCCGCATATCGCGGCGAACTCCGTCTCGCCGCGCGGCTTCGCCCCGTCGCCGGAGTCCTCGCTGACGGAGAACCGCAGGCCCAGCACGTCGCCGTCGACGGGGCGCAGTGTCGCGATGCCCTGGGTGGCGTACCGCCAGGAGCCGCTGTCGCGCTCCCAGACGGACCAGTACCGGTATCCGGTGGCCTGGGCGGGCGCGGCGCACAGCACGGCGAGCACGGCGGCGAGCACCGCCCCGGCCAGGACGCGTCCCGTGCCGGGGGCGGTGCTGCGGTGCGGGCCGGTCGGCAGCCGGCCGCGCATCAGGCCTTCTTCCGGCGGCCGCTGAACAGGATGCCGATGCCGACTCCGGCGACGAGGAACGCGCCCACCACCGACAGGGTCTGCCAGGTGCCGTCCGAGTCCTCGCTCTCCTGGGCCTCCTGTGCCTGCTGGGCCCCCGGGGCGGGCTGCTGCTGCGTGGTCCCCGCCGGCTTCGGGCCGGTGGAGTTCAGCCGCTGCACCAGGTCGACGCCGCCGAAGTCGCGGGGGTCGGCTCCGACGGAGTGGGCGGCCAGGACGAGTTGGCCGAGTGCCGCGGGCGAGTCCTGGGACGCGTCCCAGTCGTCGACGTGCTTCTTCAGCCATCCCAGGGCGGAGCGGGCGTCCTCGTCGCGGCCACCTGCGGACAGGGCGATGACCGCGTCGGCGGTGTTGCCGTAGTCGGGCTGGTCCTCGGAGCCGGGCAGCGCGGACGTGAGGTGCCAGTCGTTCTTCCGCAGGACTCCGGCCAGGTAGGCGGTGCCGTGGTCGGCGGCGGCAGCGGGGTCGTCGACGGCGTCCTGGCAGGAGGCCTTCGCCGGCCCGCCGTCGCTCTTCCCGCCGCCCGGCTCCACGACGAAGCCCTCGCCCCGGCCGGCCAGGGCGGCCGCGGCGGTGGCGTCGGCGTTCGGTGCCAGTCCGCCCTTCTTGTCCGGCTGGTAGGCGAACGCGCCCCGGTCGGCCTCGTCAGCGTCGCAGCCCAGGCGGAAGTCGAGCAGCGCGTCGTACGCCGAGGCGCCGTTCTTTCCGCTGGTCACCCCGGCGGGGTCCTCTCCCGCGGCACCGAGGGCGCCGACGACCACGGAGACGGAGTTGGCGTCGGAGGGGCTGCCGGGGTTGAATCCCCAGCCGCCGTCGTCGTTCTGGACGGACTTCAACCAGTCCACGGCCTTGCCGACCCGCTCGTCCTGCCCGCCGAGAGCGGCGAGTGCCTGCACGGCGGCGGCGGTGGCGTTCGTGTCGGCCGGGGTCTTCGGTCCGCACGGCTCGGAGGTGTCGGGGCGGAACGAGGTGAACGACCCGTCGGCGCACTGCTGGTCGTCCAGCCAGTCGACGGCCGTGCCGGACGGTGCGACACCGGCGGTGTCCTGTGCCAGCAGGGCGAGGGACTGCCGCCACACCCCGTCGTAGGTGGGGTCCGCGGTGCCGTGGAGGCCGGGGTCCGTGGCCTTCTTGCTCTTGTCGGCGGCGACGGCGGGACGGGGGACGGCGGTTGCCGCCGGGGCTGCTACCGCACAGAGGACGGTGCCGGCGGCGAGGGCCGCTGCGCTGCGGCGCAGGAACATGACAGTTGCCTTTCGGTGAGCGATCACACGGGCGTGATCACGCGGTGGGCGGTCCACGCAGCCGCGCGCGGCCGCCCGCCGCACGCGTTCCGCACCGTGCGGTGGCACACCGGGCTCAGCTCCGCATACCTCGGCGGTGCCGGGGACGCCGGTACGTCCCGGGGGACGGTCGGCGGCTCCGGGAGCCTTGCCTGCGGCCGGGTGCTCCGGCTCGGGGCCCGTGCCCGTCCTGCGCGTGCTCCGGAGGAGCAGCGGGCCGACGGGCACGGACGCCCTCACGGTTGCGGGTCAGCGCCGGATTTGCACCGGCTTCCCCCGGACCGAAGGCGTTCACTTCCGCGCCCACTCTAGCGGGGCTGTCCAGACGGCCCCGGGGCCGTCCCCGCCGCGTGGCCTGTCTCCGGGGACGGGGACCGCGGCGCGATGAGGGCGCACACCGTTTCGATGTCCGCGGTCACCTGCTCGATCGAGGAGCGGCCGGAGAGCCAGGCGACCAGCGCGGAGTGCCAGGTGTGACCGATGACCCGGACCGCCGACAGCTGCTGCGGCGACGGTCGTTCCGTCGTGCCCATCGCGTCGAGGACGAGCGCCGTGGTGAGGCGCGAGACGGCGTCGACCTCGGTGCACACGGAACGGTCGCCGAAGTTGAGTGCCCGCACCATGGCGTCGGCGAGCAGGGGTTCGCGCTGCAGTTGCCGGAAGGCCCGCATGAGTGTCTCGGTGACGCGCGAAGCGGGGTCCGGTGCCGCGGGGGGATGCCGGTGGAGCGTGGTGTGCAGCTGTGCGAGCTGGTCCTGCATGGTGGCGACGAGCAGGTGCACCTTGGAGGGGAAGTAGCGGTAGAGGGTGCCCAGGGCGACCTCGGACTGCTCGGCGACGGTCCGCATCTGCACGGCGTCGTAGCCGCCGCGGCGGGCGAGTCGTGCCGTCGCCTGCAGGATGCGCCGGCGTCGTTCCGTCTGCCGGGCGGTGTGCGGGGCCGCGCCCGGCTTCGTGTGCTTCGTCAACTGCCCTTCCCCCTCAGCGGGCCTTCCGGTCGCTCCCGCCGCGGGAGGCGACTGTCTCGTCCTGCGTCCGCAACCCGGTCCTCGTGCGGGTTTCCGCCTACCGCCTTCCGGCCCTCGTGGTGCGCATCACGCGGCGACACCGCCTCACACCAAGTGACTCGCCGGTAGATTCAGTCGGGTGCCGGTCCGCCGGTGCTCCGGGATGGTATTCCTGAAACTTGTTCCAGCCTAGCGCGAGCGGATACGCTCCGGCGACGGTGCAGTGAAGAAGGGGGTCGTGAATGACCGCAGAGGCCGTGCACGACGCCAGGAACAGCGCTGTTGCGCTGCCGGCCGCTCCGGTCGCCGCCGACGGCGGCAGGCCCCTGCGGATCGCCCTCCTCAGCTACAAGGGGAACCCGTTCTGCGGCGGCCAAGGGGTCTACGTGCGCCACCTCTCCCGGGAGCTCGCCCGACTCGGGCACAGTGTCGAAGTGATCGGCGCGCAGCCGTACCCGGAACTGGACGAAGGCGTCACGCTGACCGAGCTGCCCAGCCTCGACCTGTACCGGCAGCCCGACCCGTTCCGCACCCCGCGCCGCGAAGAGCTCCGCGACTGGATCGACCTCCTCGAGGTCGGCACCATGTGGACCGGCGGCTTCCCCGAGCCGCTGACCTTCTCGCTCCGCGCGCGCCGGCATCTCGCCGCCCGCCGCCACGAGTTCGACCTCGTCCACGACAACCAGACCCTGGGGTACGGGCTGCTCGGCCTGGACCGGTACGACCTGCCCCTGGTCACCACGGTCCACCACCCCATCACCGTCGACCGGCGCCTCGAACTCGAAGCCGCCGGGAGCCGTCGCCGGCGGTTCTCGGTGCGCCGGTGGTACGGCTTCACCCGCATGCAGCGCCGCGTCGCACGGCGCCTGCCGTCGGTGCTCACCGTCTCCGGCTCCTCCCGCCGGGAGATCGGCGACCACCTGGGAGTGAGCGACGACCGCATCCACGTCGTGCACATCGGCGCCGACACACAGCTGTTCGCACCCGACCCCGCGGTGCCCGAGGTGCCCGGCCGCATCGTGACCACCTCCAGTGCCGACGTACCGCTCAAGGGGCTCGTGCACCTGGTCGAGGCTCTGGCCCGCGTCCGCAACGACACCCCGAGCGCCCACCTCGTCGTCGTCGGACGGCGTCCGGCCGACGGCCCGGTGGCCGAGGCGCTGCGGCGCCACGGACTCGAGGACGCGGTGGAGTTCGTCAAGGGGATCAGCGACGCGGAACTCGCGGACCTGCTCCGCGGCGCCCAGGTCGCCTGCGTCCCGTCGCTGTACGAAGGCTTCTCCCTCCCCGCCGCCGAGGCCATGGCCACCGGCACGCCGCTGGTGGCGACCACGGGAGGCGCGCTGCCCGAAGTGACCGGTGCCGACGGCGACTCCTGCCTCGCGGTGCCGCCCGGGGACTCCGAGGCACTGGCTGCGGCTCTGGGCCGACTCCTCGCCTCGCCCTCCCTCCGCGCCCGGATCGGTGCCGCGGGGCGGCGCCGCGTGCTGCGGAGGTTCACCTGGGAACAGGCGGCCCGCGGCACCGTCGAGCACTACCGGGCCGCGCTGGCCGCCCGTGCGGGCAGCGCAGGGGCCGAACCGTCCGCAGCCGCCTCCCCGGGTACCGTCCGCTGACCCCGCCGCCCTGCGCGGCCCGCTCCGCCCCTCCACCGCCGAAAGCCGAGGCAACCCGTGCTGACCGTCGACTTCTCCCGCTTCCCGCTCGCACCGGGCGACCGGGTCCTTGACCTCGGTTGCGGTGCCGGCCGGCACGCCTTCGAGTGCTACCGGCGCGGTGCACGGGTCGTGGCGCTGGACCGCAGCACGGAGGAAATCCGCGAGGTCGCCGGCTGGTTCGCCGCGATGGAGGAAGCCGGTGAGGCACCGGCAGGCGCCACCGCCACCGCGATGGAGGGCGATGCCCGGGCGCTGCCCTTCCCCGACGACAGTTTCGACGTCGTGATCATCTCGGAGGTGCTGGAGCACATCCACGACGACAAAGGCGTCCTCGCCGAGATGGTGCGCGTGCTGCGCCCCGGGGGACGCATCGCCGTCACCGTGCCGCGCTACGGCCCGGAGAAGGTGTGCTGGGCACTCAGCGACGCCTACCACCAGGTCGAAGGCGGACACATCCGCATCTACCGCGCCACCGACCTCCTCGCGCGCATGCGCGAAGCCGGACTCCGCCCGTACGGGACGCACCACGCGCACGCGCTCCACGCGCCCTATTGGTGGCTCAAGTGCGCGTTCGGCGTGGACAACGAGAGGGCGCTGCCCGTACGCGCCTACCACCGGATGCTGGTGTGGGACATCATGAAGCGCCCCCTGGCCACACGTCTCGCCGAGCGCGCCCTCGACCCGCTGATCGGCAAGAGCTTCGTCGCCTACGCCACCAAACCCCACCGTCCGGCGGGCACGACGGGCACTCCCGGGGGAGCCGAGGCATGACGAGCCCCGAACACACCCGGCGCACCGGGCGCCTCGCGCTTCCGGGAGTCCTGACCGCGGAACAGGCCCGCCGCACGGTGCACGGCATCGCCGCCCATCAGAAGGCCGACGGCGCCATCCCCTGGTTCCGCGGCCACCACCTCGACCCCTGGGACCACGTCGAGGCCGCGATGGCGCTGGACGCGGCGGGCGAGCACGCCCGCGCGGAGGCCGCCTACCGCTGGCTGGCCGACCATCAACTCCCCGACGGGTCCTGGTACGCGGCCTACGCCGACGGCGACGCGGACCGCCCCACGGACACCTCGCGGGAGAGCAACTTCTGCGCCTACGTCGCGGTCGGCACCTGGCACCACTACCTCAGCACCCGCGACGACGCCTTCGCCGACCGCATGTGGCCCGTCGTCTCGCGGGCCATGCGCTTCGTCCTCGGCCTGCAGCAGCCCGGCGGGCAGATCGGCTGGAAACGCGAGGACGACGGCACGCCCGTCGACGACGCCCTTCTCACCGGCTCCTCCTCGGTCCACCATGCGCTGCGGTGCGCCCTGGCGCTGGCCGAGCACCGCGCGGAACCGCAGCCCGACTGGGAACTCGCCGCCGGCTGGCTCGGCCACGCCGTGCGGCGGCATCCCGAACGCTTCCTCGACAAGGACCGCTACTCCATGGACTGGTACTACCCCGTCCTGGCGGGAGCGGTGCGCGGCCGGGAGGCGCACCGGCGCCTCGCGGACGGGTGGGACCGCTTCGTCGTGCCCGGACTGGGTGTCCGCTGCGTGGTGCCGAACCCCTGGGTGACCGGAGGTGAGAGCGCCGAACTCGCGCTCGCCCTCTGGGCGGTGGGGGACACCGGCCGTGCTGTGGACGTGCTGCGCTGGATGGCCCATCTCCGCGCGGACAACGGTCTGTACTGGACGGGGTACGTCTTCGAGGACCGCACCGTCTGGCCGCAGGAGCAGACCACCTGGACCGCCGGCTCCGTGCTGCTCGCCGTGGCCGCGCTCGGAGGCGACCCCGCGACCTCCGCCGTGTTCGGGGCCGACGCCCTCCCCACCGGTCTGGCGCCGAACTGCTGCTGACCCCTTCTCGACGACGCGCCCTGGCGCGCTTCCCCTGCTCACGGCCCCGCGTGGGGCAGTGTCGACTCCGACAGGTCTGCCGCAGACGGGACGACAAGGAGTCGACGAGGCATGGACGTGCTCTGGGGACTCGGTGGGATGGCGGGACTGCTCCTGATCGCGGTGGCGCTGTCCACGGACCGGCGTGCCATCCGTCTGCGGACGGTGGCGGGAGCACTCGGGCTCCAGTTCGGGGTGGCCGCGCTCGTCCTCTACTGGGACGCCGGTGCCCAGGCGCTGGAATGGCTCTCCGCCGGTGTCAATGCCGTGATCGGCACCGCCGGGGACGGCATCGACTTCCTCTTCGGCCGTCTCGTCCAGGGTGAGGGAACGGTCTTCGCGCTGCAGGTGCTCCCGGTCGTCATTTTCGTGGCGTCGCTGGTGGCGGTCCTCTTCCACCTCGGGATCATGCAGAAGATCGTGCAGGTGATCGGTGGGGCGCTGCGGCTGGCCCTGGGGACCAGCCACACCGAGTCGTTGAATGCGGCAGCGAACGTCTTCGTGGGACAGACGGAGGCCCCGCTGCTGGTCCGTCCGTACCTGGCACGGACCACTCCGTCCGAGTTGTTCGCCATCATGGTGGGTGGCCTGGCGACGGTGGCCGGCACCGTGCTCGTGGGGTACTCGCTGCTCGGAGCCCGTCTGGAGTACCTCATCGCGGCGAGTTTCATGGCGGCGCCGGGCGGGCTGCTGATGGCGAAGATCGTGATGCCGGAGACCGAGGAACCGGCACTCGTGACCGGCGCGCGGGCCGACACCGAGGGTGAGGACTGGACCCACCACATGCATCACCACCACGAGGGGCACGCCGCTCCGGAGCACGCCGCGCGCGGAGACCGCAGCGAGGTGGGCGGGGTCACGGCGGCAGCTGTCGCCGCCGGCACAGCGGTGGACGCGTCGGAGGACGAGCACCCGCGTAACGTCATCGACGCCGCCGCGCGGGGTGCGGCGGAAGGCCTGCGGCTGGCGCTGAACATCGCCGCCATGCTGCTGGCCTTCATCTCGCTCATCGCTCTGCTCAACCTGCTGCTCGGTGAGGTGGGAGGCTGGTTCGGTCATCCCGACGCCTCGTTCGAGCAGTTGATCGGTTACGTCTTCGCCCCGGTGATGTCGATGATCGGCGTGCCGTGGGCCGAAGCGGTGGACGCGGGCAGCTTCGTGGGCCAGAAGCTGGTGCTGAACGAGTTCGTCGCGTTCGCCGATTTCGGTCCGCAGGCCGATCGGTTCAGTCCGAAGACGGTGGTCGTCGTCACGTTCGCGCTCACCGGGTTCGCCAACTTCTCGTCCCTGGCGATCCTGCTCGGCGGACTCGGCAGCCTCGTCCCCCGCCGCAGGAGTGACATCGCGCGCTTCGGTGTCCGCGCCGTCCTCGCCGGCACCCTCGCGAACCTGATGAGTGCCGCCATCGCCGGGATCTTCATCGGTTGACGGCTGGGCCCTCCTCCGGTCACCCGCCCGCGAGGAATTCCTCCCAGCCTTCGGCGGGTTTCTCGCCGACTCCGAGGGTGCGGAGCCGGGCGAGGACCTCGGGGTCCTGCGCGTCGAGCCAGTCGACGAGCCGGCGGAAGGAGACGCAGCGGACGTCCTCCAGGGAGCACACCTTCGTGATGACGTCCTCCAGGGCGTCCATGTAGATGCCGCCGTTCCACTGCTCGAAGTGGTTGCCGACGATCATCGGGGCCCGGTTGCCGTCGTAGGCGCGGCGGAAGCCCTGCATCAACCCGTCGTGCCACTGCTTGCGCCACGTCGGCCGGTTCGCCGGCGCACCGTTGACGGTGCCGGACTGGTTGGCCAGGAAGTTGTAGTCCATCGACAGCGTCTCGAACGCACGCCCCGGCACGGGGATGTGCTGGAGCGGCAGGTCCCACAGGCCCTGCTCCTTGTCCGGCCAGACCTGGGTGCCGTTGCCGCTGGAGTCGTAGCGGAAACCCGCCTGCGCGGCGGCGGGCAGCAGGTTCTCCCGCCCCTCCAGGCAGGGCGTGCGGCCGCCGACGAGTTCGGCGTCGTAGTCGAAGGGCAGCGGTGGGGTGCCGGTGAAGCCGGTGGTGGTGCGCCAGTGCTGGACGAACCACTTCGCCTGCCGGATCTCGCTCTTCCACTCGTCGCTCGTCCAGTCCTGTGCGCCGTTGGTGCCGCAGAAGTGGCCGTTGAAGTGGGTGCCGACCTCGCTGCCGTCGAGCCAGGCCAGTCGCAGCTGTTCGAGGGTGGCGCGGATGTGGTCGTCGTTGAGGAATCCGATGTCGGAGGCGCCCGCGGTGTGGCGGGGCGGGTGGTAGCGCTCCCGGGAGTCCTCGGGCAGGACGTAGAGGCCGCTGAGGAAGTAGGTCATCGACGCGTCGTGCTCGGCGGCCAGCCGGCGGAAGCGGGAGAACAGCCGGTTGCCGTCCTCGCCCGCGCCGTCCCAGGAGAACACCACGAACTGCGGGGGTTTCTCGCCGGGGGCCAGGCGGGCGGGGACGGGCTGGTTCGGCTGACGCCCGGTCACCGCGGTCGATCCGTCCCCCAGGACCCTCACCTGCCGCTCCGGCCTGCCCCGCGGCGCCTCGTCGTCCGGTTTCCCCGGCCCGTCGGCGACGGGAGGTTCGGCGTCCCGGTGGCCGGCAGTGCCGGGCGTCGTGGAGCGTTGGGGGCCCGTGCCCGCTCCGACGAGGTCCGTGCCCAACCCGAGTGTCGCGACAACCACGGTCAGTACGGCGGTTCGTGCGGCCCAGCGGGGGATGGCGGACACGTGGGGCACCTTACGTCGGGGTGGCGAGGGCGAGGAATTCCAGGAGTGTAGTGGGCATGCCAGCCATGGGGTGTCCGGGTGCTCGTCCGGGCGCTACTGGGCCATCTGTGCGGCCACTTCGCTGCGCAGCTGCGGCAGCATGTCGTGGATGATCCCGGGACAGAGGGTCTGCCCGAAGTCCTTGTGGCCGTAGAGCTCGTCGGGGGAGATGCCGTACTGCTCGCAGACGAAGGCGCAGAGGACGACCAGGACTTCCCACTGGGCGTCGGGGGGTGTCGCGCCGTCGTGGTAGGCGCCCTCGTTGGCGATCCCGATGGCTTCGGTGTTGTGGCCCGCGGTGTGGGCGCCCTGCACGAAGCTCGTTCCGCCGTAGAGGGTCTCCAGGCTCCGGTGCCTGCCCTCCGTGATCCATCCGCCCCGGCTGACGACGAAGTGGTAGCCGGTGTCGGTCCATCCGTTGTCGTCGATGTGCAGGTCCTGGACCCAGTGGGCGTGGGCGTGGGCCTGAGCACGGGAGAAGTCCGTGGTGTTCTCGCCCACGGTGTGGTGGACGATGATCTTCGTCGGGCGCTTGTTCAGGATGTCGACGCCGTACTGCGCCGGCCTGGCGCCCCATTCCGCGGTGCTGTCGATATCGGGCTCCACGGTGAAGCCGCTGCTCCGGCCGGCGGCCCGGGCGGTACCGGGAAGCGCGGTGGCGGCGGCGAGACCGGCCGCTCCGGCGATCAGCAGGCGGCGGGAGGGCTGAGGCAACGTCATGGTCGCTCCCGAAGGTGTGGGGGGTGGCTGCTGGGGAGGTGTCGTGCGGTGGGGCGGACCGGGGTGTCACGCTGTTCCACCCCGGGGGCCCCGCCCGGTGGTCGGGCCGGGCGGGCTGCCCCCGTCCGGGTGTCAGGTCAGGCCGTGTTGTTCGCCAGGGCCACCAGACGGGACCGGTTCCCGTTGAACTTGTTGCGGTCGACGTTGCCGCTGACTCCCGCGACGCTTCCGGTGCTCGTGTACTGCCACACGGTCCAGGTGGGGAAGCCGTTGGGAATGGTGGGGGAGCTCGCCGTCGTCCAGTGCGCCACCCACAGCGGGCTCTTGCTGGACATCCCGGTCCAGTTGCCGGTGCAGGTGTTCCACCAGCTCGCGGTTGTGTAGATCACCACGTCACGGCTGGTGCGGCTCTTGTAGGTGTTGTAGAAGTTCGAGATCCAGTTGCGCATCTGGGTGGTGGACTTGCCGTAGCACATGGCGCCGTAGGGGTTGTGCTCGATGTCGAGCACCCCGGGCAGTGTGAGGTTGTCCGCCGACCACGCACCGCCGTTCGAGGCGAAGAAGTTGGCCTGGTTGGTGCCGCTGGAGACGTCGGGGCGTGCGAAGTGGTACCCGCCGCGGATGACTCCCGCGTTGTAGGCGTTCGTGTAGTTGGTGTTGAACTGCGAGTCCTCGTAGCTGGACCCTTCCGTGGCCTTGATCCACGCGAAGTCGATGCCCGCGTTGCGCACGGAGTTCCAGTTGATGGAGCCCTGCCAGTGGGAGACGTCGATGCCCTGCACACCGTCGGTCTGCCCGAGGATGCCGCCCGACGGCGCGGAGCTCTCCGGGGCGCCGTGGATCTCCTGGCCCACACCCATGTAGGCCTGCCCCTCCTTGACGGCCGGGGCGCCGCTCGGGCTCGGGACTGCGGATGCCGTGCCCGCCGAGCCGATCAGCAGGGCGAGGAGCGCGCCGAGGGTGCCGGCGACGGTGGCGGTACGGGTGCGACGGCGGGACGAGCCGGGTCTGTACGAGAGCATGTCTGCCTCCTGGAGTGTGTTGACGTGTGCGCGTCACTCAAGGAATGGCATCCATGGCAGTCGTGTAAACGGTTGCCACCGAATTTCTGTGGTCTCCACCTGTGGCTTCCCGTAAAAGCCTTGGCAGGGGAGTGCGGGTGTCGAAAACTTTCAGCACCGGGAAAGCGGCGGATGTGGCCGCAGCGAATCGGAGGTGATCCGTCCGGTTCTGGGGTGCTCCGGGGGTTCCGAGAACGCCACGGACTGTCCGGGATGGCCCGAAGCCGTCCTGACGAGCGACCGCCGGGCCGCGGTGGGGGGTGGGGCGCGGCCCGGCGGTCGGTCGGCCGGGGTGAGTACTCCCGGGGGAGTGCTCTCTCAGGAGCGGAGGCGGACGGCGAGGCCGTGGCCGATCACTAGGTAGGCGACTGCGGCAATGCCGTAGTTCACCAGTACGCGGAGCCAGTCCTGGCCGATCGGGAAGAGGTCGTAGGACCAGCCGGCGAGCCAGTGCGCGGCGTCGTGCAGGGCGGCTACCAGATCGTTCGCCGGGTTGGCGTGCAACAGGTACAGCAGAATCCACAGGCCGATGATCCCGGCGAGGATGTCCGCCAGGACCTGTACCGCGACCCCTGCCGTACCGATGCCGGATCGTCTCTGTGCGGCTGACATAACGAACGGATAACCGGAATCCGCTGTCCCAAACAGGTCCGGACACGCCTGCGTTGACGACGGCGCCCTCCACCCGTGGGTGGAGGGCGCCGTCACGGGGATCGATGCGGCGGCATCAGCCCCGCTGGATGCCGGAGGTGTCCTGCAGGACGCCGCGGCGGCCGTCCTGCGTCTGCGCCACCAGGGCCTGTCCGCGCTGGTCGACGGCCAGGTACCAGGTGCCCGGGGCCAGTTCGGCCACTGGGTTGGGAGAACCGTCCTCCGGGAACAGCGGACGCGCGACCGGAACGGCGAACCAGAACGGCTGGAAGTCCGGGGACGGGGCACCGCCGCCCGCCGTGCCGGGCTGAGCAGCCGGCTGCGGCTGCGGCTGACCGGCCTGCGGCTGGGCACCCCCGTGCGGTTGCGCGGCCTGCGGCTGCGGCATCCCCGGCTGCGGCATCCCCGGCTGGGGCATGCCGGGCTGGCCCTGCTGCGGCATGCCCGGCTGCGGCTGGCCGCCCTGCGGGCCGGGGTAGCCGTAACCCCCCGGCGGCTGCTGCCCGTACGGCTGCGGCTGGCCGCCCTGCATGCCGGGGTAGCCGTAACCGCCCTGCGGCTGCTGCCCGTACGGCGACGGCTTCGGGCCTCCGGCGGGCAGCAGACCCGCCTTCAGGGCAGGCACCTGCTCGGTGAGCACGGCGGCTGCGGCGAGCAGCAGCGTGGCGAGCAGCGCCACGATCGACCCCGCCCCGTAGTCGACGTTGTCGGGCACGACGACGAACGACCAGAGCGAGCTCCAGAACGCCGCCACCGTGAGCGGGACTCCCCACTGGGAGAGTGACAGACCGCCGAACTTCACCTGCGGCATGAGGCGGCCGACGACGATCAGCACGGCGGAGATCACACCGAGCAGGAAGACCGTCGCCAGGATCACTCCCATGCGGTCCGTGTCCCAGGCGTTCGGAACGTTCTGTTCGCAGAGCGAGTTGCCGCCGCAGTCGATTGCGTAGAAGTCGAGGAACGAGGCGATGAGCAGCAGCAGCGCTGCTCCGGCCACCGCACCGTCGCCTCGTGTGAGCGAGCGGATGTTCAACGTGGGGTCCTTAGTCGGTGTGTCGTGTTGCCTGGTACGTCTGCCGGGGCGAGCACCATCGTACGGGCGGGCTCCGGCGCTCCGTGCGCGACTGCCCCGGTCCGCCGCCGCGTGTCTCAGCCGTCCGCGGAGTTCTCGCGAGGGCCGAGGAACCCTGCCAGTCCCTGTACGACGCCGTGCGCCGCACGGGTGCGCCACGCGGGGTCCTTCAGCAGGGCGGCGTCCCGAGGGTCGCGCATGTTGCCGCACTCCAGGAAGACCTTCGGAACCGTACTGAGGTTGAGCCCACCGAGATCGTCGCGCGTCACGAGACCGTCCTCCCCGCCGGCGTACGGCGCCGGCCGGGTTCCGGTCGCGCGGCCGAAGGCGTCCGCGAGTTCCCGGCCGAGTCGCCGGGACGGGCCGACGATCGCCCTGGTGTCCGCCGTCCCCGCACGGACCCGTGCCGGGGCGATGACGTGGAAGCCGCGGTTACCGGCTCCCGCGCCGTCGGCGTGGAGCGACACCGCGGCGTCCGCCCCCGCCTCGTTGCCCTGCGCGGCACGCTCGTCGATGCACGGGCCCCAGGGGCGTGCGCCGTTCTGCGTCAGGCGCACGGTCGCGCCGTGCTTCTCCAGTTCGGTGCGCACCCGGCGCGCCAGGTCGAGGGTGAACGCCGCCTCGGCGTACCCGGACGCCGTGGCCGTACCGGTGGTGTCGCAGCGCTTCCTGCCGGTGCCGATGTCCACGGTCCGTGCCGTCTCGGCGGTGTGCAGCCGGTTGGACGGGTTGTGGCCAGGATCGAGGACGATCACCTTTCCGGCGAGCGGACGCCGGTGCTCGTGCCGGTGCGGCGCGGTCGGTGACGGAACCGCCGACGCGGGTACGGAACGCGGCGCCTGCGCCGGAGAGGTGCTCTCCGGGGCAGGCCCGTGGGACACCAGCCACACCAGTCCCGCGCCCACCGCGAGCGGTACCAGCGCCGCGACGGCGGTCCGCCCGCGTCTCCGGGAGCGCGGGCGGTCCTCGGTCACAGTCCCGGCCCCGTCCGCCGCAGCACCCGCAGCGACCGGGTCGCCGAGACCTCCGTGAAGGCACCGGACTCCAGGGCCCGCCGGTAGATCCGGTACGGCGCCCGGCCGCCGTCCGCCGGGTCCTCGAACACGTCGTGCACGACGAGTAGCCCGCCCACGGCAAGATGGGGCACCCACCCCTCGTAGTCGCCGGTGGCGTGCTCGTCGGTGTGCCCGCCGTCCACGAACACCAGACCCAGCGCGCCGCCCCACAGGGACGCGATCTGCGGCGACCGGCCCACCAGCGCGACCACCCGGTCCTCCAACCCCGCGGCGTGCAGTGTGCGGCGGAACGTGGGCAGCGTGTCCATCCTGCCCACCTCGGGGTCGACCAGGGACGCGTCGTGGTACTCCCACCCGGGCTGCTGCTCCTCGCTGCCCCGGTGGTGGTCGACGGTGAGAACCGTCACGCCCGCGGTGCGCGCCGCGTCGGCGAGCAGCAGCGTCGACCGTCCGCAGTAGGTCCCCACTTCCAGCAGCGGAAGGCCGAGTGCGCCCGCCTCGCCGGCGGCCGCGTGGAGGGCCAGCCCCTCGTCGACGGGCATGAAGCCCTTGGCGGCCTCGAAGGCCGTCCTGACGTCCGGTGCGGGCCCGGACTCCCGTCCGGGAGCGGCGCGGTGTGCGGCGTGCATGCACTCATGGTGCCGCACCTGCGTGCGCGCCCGTGCGCCGCCCCGCCCGCCGTGGGCCGCGCGGGCGGGGCCCCACGAATTCGGGTGCGTGCGTCCCGGCCGGTGCGGAACACTGTCCGGTGTGACCGAACCGCCCTCCTCCCTGCCTCCTGCCGTCGATTCCATGACCCTCCTGGTGGGGGCGGTGATCGTGCACGACCGCCGACGGAACCGGGTGCTGCTCCTGCAGCGCGGTCCGCGGGCGAAGTTCGCCCGCGGCCGGTGGGACCTGCCGGTGGGGAAGACGGATCCAGGGGAGGCCGTCACCGACACCGCGGTACGCGAACTGCGCGAGGAGACCGGCCTGGTCGTCGCACCAGAGGACCTCCGCGTGGCGCATGTCGTGCACGGCAGGCAGGGCGTGGAGTCCCCGAACGGCTTCCTCACCGTGGTCTTCGCCACCCAGCGATGGGCCGGCGAACCGGAGAACCGCGAGCCCCACAAGCACGCGGCCGTGCGGTGGTGGGACGCGGAACGCCTGCCCGAGGAGAGCGTGCCCAGCATGCGTGAGGCGGTGGCCGGCTACCTCACGGGCGGTGTGGGCGTCACCGAACGGGGATGGGCGTGACGCCCCTCGGGCCGAAGGCCTGAGAGCGGCCTCCGGCCGCCGCGGGCGGACAGCCGGGGCGTTTCCTCCACGCCGCCCCGGGCACATGGCTGCGCGCGAGGAGGTGGGGCATGAAGGCGTTGTCGAAGGCCCGCAGACGCACGGCCCGCCGGGCCGCACGGAAGGTCGCGGACAGCACGGTGATGGAAGCCGCCGCCCGCTGGGGCTTCGCCGCCCGCGGCGTGGTCTACCTGCTGGTCGGAACGCTCGCGTGGCAGGTGGCCCTCGGCGATGCGCAGCAGCAGGCCGACAGGGGCGGCGCCCTGCACCAACTGTCCGGCGGGCCGTTCGGCGCCACCGTGATCTGGGCCCTGGGCGCCGGATTCGCGGGCATGGCGGTGTGGCGGCTCTCCGAAGCCGCCGTCGGGGCCTCCGGGCACGACGGCCGCAAGGTCACCAAACGCCTCCAGGCCGCAGCGCGGTGCCTCGTGTACTCCAGCATCGCGGTGTCCGTGCTCGCCTATGCGAGCGGCCGGCGGGACGGCAGCGAATCCAGCGACCGCACCTCGCAGGACCTCACCGCGCGGGTCATGGAACTGCCGGGCGGCCGCTGGGCGGTGGCCTGCGCGGGAGCCGGCCTGGCGGTGGGAGGGGCCTGGATCGCCGTACGCGCGCTGCGCCGCAAGTTCCGCAAGCACCTGGACCTGTCCGGCATGCGCCGGCGCGCACGCCGGGCCGTCGATGTGCTCGGCGTCGTGGGCGGCACCAGCCGGGGAGCGGTCTTCGCGGGCGCCGGAGTCTTCGCCGTCCGGGCCGCCCTCGCCTACGACCCGGACCGGGCCAAGGGTGTCGACGACACGCTGCGTTCCTTCGCCCACACCCCCGCCGGCCCCTGGCTGCTCGCCGCCGTCGCCGCGGGCCTCGTGCTGTTCGGTGCCTTCTCCCTCGCCCTGGCCCGCTGGCGCACCGTCTGAGGGCTCTCCCGCCCTCGCGCACAGCGCCGTTCCGTTCCCCGGCCCCTCCGGCCCAGGACCCGGGACCGAGACCGGGATCGGCCGGATATCCGAGTGTGTCGTTCCGGAGAAGGGTGCGACGATGGCCCGCATGGTCCAGACCCCTTCCACCGAGGTGACTGCCGCCCGGAACCCCGCACGACGCCCGCCGCACGTGTGGGCCGTCGTGCTCGCCGCCTGCGCGGGCCAGTTCCTGGTGGTCCTCGATGTCTCCGTGGTGAACGTCGCCCTGCCGTCCATGCGGCAGGACCTCGGGCTGAGTGCGGTGGGCCTGCAGTGGGTGCTCAACGCCTACACCCTCACCTTCGCCGGATTCATGCTGCTGGGCGGGCGTGCCGGGGACCTCTTCGGACGCAAACGGATGTTCCTCGTCGGCCTCGGCGTCTTCGTGGCCGCCAGCCTGGCCGGCGGACTCGCCCAGGACGGCTGGCAGTTGCTCGCGGCCCGGGCCGCCCAGGGCATCGGTGCCGCCGTGCTCGCTCCGTCGACGCTCACCATCCTCACCACCTCGTTCCCGGAGGGCGCGGCCCGCACCCGTGCCATCGCCACCTGGACGGCTGTCGGGGCCGGCGGGGGAGCAGCGGGCGCACTGGTCGGCGGGGTCCTCACCGATGTGCTCTCCTGGCGCTGGGTACTGCTGATCAACGTTCCCGTGGGCGCCCTGGTGCTCCTCGCCGCCGCGCTGTGGGTGACGGAGAAGCGGCTGGGCGGCCGCCGGCGCCTCGACCTCCCCGGAGCCCTGCTCGTCACCGGCGGCCTCTCCACGGTGGCGTACGGCATCGTGCAGACGGAGACCAGCGGCTGGGCCTCCCCGCACGCGCTCGGCCCCCTCGCCGGGGGGCTCCTCGTGCTGGGCCTGTTCCTCGTCCTGGAGGCCCGCACGCGCGTCCCTCTGGTGCCGCTGCAGCTGTTCCGCCTCCGTTCGGTGTCCGCGGCGAACCTCGCCATGTTCGTCAACGGTGCCGCGATGTTCTGCATGTGGTACTTCATGTCCCTCTACATGCAGAACGTTCTGGGCTACACGCCGCTGCGCGCGGGCCTGGCCTTCGTGCCGCAGTCGCTCAGCATCGTCGTCGGTTCGAAGCTGGCCCCCGTGGTGATGCACCGGATCGGGGCACGCCGCCTCGCCGTGACCGGTGCGCTCGTCGCCGCGGTGGGCTATTTCTGGCAGACCGGCATGCACGCCGACGGCACCTATGCCTCCACCGTGCTCGGGCCCGGTGTGCTGATGGCGCTGGGAGCCGGTCTCTCCGCGACTCCGCTCGCCACCGTGGCCACCGCGGGTGCCGACCCGCGGGATGCCGGGCTCGTCTCCGGACTCATCACCACCTCGCGCACCATGGGCGGCGCCCTCGGGCTCGCAGCCCTCTCGACCGTCGCCGCGTCCCGCAGCCACGGCGGTGGCCCGGCCCGCCTGGCGGAGGGCTACGCGCTGGCCTTCGGCACCGGCGGCTGCCTGCTGGTGGCGAGCGCGATCCTCATGATCGCGGTACTGCCCGAAGCGGAGCACGCGAAGCAGGCCGGCGCGGGGGTGCGGAGTGCCTGAGACCTCCGCGGGCCGGGACACGGCAGGGGCCGGAGCGCGGAACCCGTTCCCCGCCACCGGCCGGCGGGTGGTGATCAGCGGGGCGGCACGCGGGCTCGGGCGGGCCCTGTCCCAGGTCTTCGCGGCGGGCGGCGACCGGGTCGCCGTCCACTACAGCACCCGCCGCGCCGAGGCGGAGCGGACGCTGCGCTCCCTGCCCGGCGAGGGGCACACGCTCCTCGGAGCGGACCTGGCCGTCCCCGAGGCGGCGCAGCAGTTGGCGGACGAGGCGGCGGAAGCGCTCGGCGGCCTGGACGTGCTGGTCAACAACGCTGCCGTGAACACCCCGCATCCGCCCGTGGACACCCCGTTCGACGCCTGGGTGGCCGCCTGGCGGCAGCACACCGACGTCAACCTGCTGGGCACGGCTCACCTGTCGCACGCTGCGGCCCGCCACATGATCGCCGGCGGTCGTGGTGGCCGCATCGTCAACATCGGCTCGCGGGGCGCGTTCCGGGGCGAGCCCGATCACCCGGCGTACGCGGCGACGAAGGCTGCGGTGCACGCCCTCGGCCAGTCCCTCGCCGTGGCGCTCGCGCCGCACGGCATCGCGGTCGCGTCGGTGGCGCCGGGCTTCTTCGCCACCGAGCGCGTCGCGCACCGCCTGGCAGGCGCCGAGGGCGAGGCGATCCGCGGCCAGAGCCCGTTCGGCCGTGTCGCCGATCCCGAGGAGATCGCCGCGGCAGTCCGCTGGCTGGCCTCGCCCGGGGCGGAGTGGAGCTCGGGAACCGTCCTGGACCTCAACGGCGCTTCCCACCTGCGTACCTGACACCGCCCCAGCTGCCACCGAGGAGCCGAGCCCATGCCCGTCGACGCCGTCCGTGCCCTGCAGGCCGAGCCCCGTCGCAGCCGTGTCGCCTGGGACCGCGGGGACGTGATGCTCTACCACCTCGGAATCGGGGCGGGGGTGCCCGCCACGGACCCGGCGGAACTGCGCTACACCCTCGAGAACCGACTGCACGTGCTGCCGAGTTTCGCCACGGTCGCCGGTGGGGCGATGGACTGGGCGGACGCCGTGTCCGCCCCGGGGATCGAATCCGACCTGTCGGGTGTGCTCCACGGCACGCAGAGCCTCATCCTGCACCGCCCCGTTCCCGTACGAGGCGACGCCACCCGGACCACCGCCGTGACCGCCGTGCACGACAAGGGGACAGCGGCCGTCGTCGCCCTGCGCAGCGAGCTCGCCGACGCCGGGGGCCCGCTGTGGACCGGTGAGGCCCGCATCTTCCTCCGCGGACAGGGCGGGTTCGGCGGCGAGCGCGGGGCGTCCCCCCGGCCGCCCGCTCCCGGTGGCCGCCCCGCTCTGGTGCTGGAGCGCACCCTCCGCGAGGACCAGGCCCTGCTCTACCGGCTGTGCGGTGACCGGAACCCGCTGCACGCCGATCCGGACGTCGCCCGGCGGGCCGGGTACGACCGTCCGATCCTGCACGGGCTGTGCAGTTACGGCGTGGTCCTCAAGGCCCTCGTCGACACGGAGCTGAACGGTGACGTGACGCGCGTCCGCGGCTACGACGCGCGCTTCACCGGGGTCGTGTTCCCCGGCGAGACGCTGCGCCTCTCGGTGTGGCGCACCGCGCGGGACGCACGGGTGGTGACGGCGTCGGTGGTCGAGCGGGACGATGCCCCGGTCCTCACCGCGACGGTCCACTGCGACCGGTGAGGGGCGCGGGGGGCCGGCGCCGAACACCATTGTCCCCGGAGCCGCCCCGGCGCTTCCGTCAGCTCTCCCCGTTCTGGTGCGGGGCGCGGCGATGGCGGCCCGGCCCGGGGTTCTTGGTCTTCCGTTCCCCCTCGGCGGCCGGCCCGCGGTGCCTGCCGTGTCCGGCGGCGGGGGAGTCGGGCGCGGCATCGGCGGCTTCCGGCGTTTCCGTTGCGGCGTCGGACATGAAGAAACTGAACTCCGTGGCATGACGATCTGTGCAGGGGACGCGCGCCGGATCGGTTCCCGTTCCCCCGGTGGGTCCCGGAGGTCGGCGTACCCGAGGGCGCGGTACGTCGAGAGGCGCCGATCTTCTCACGTCGCGGGCACGTCAGCGGCAGGGGGGCGGCCCTGGTGATCTTGTTCTTCCGGGCCGCTCCGGCTGGTGGTCAGGGAGTCCGCAACGCCATCGGCGCCTGCTGGAGCGGCACCGGGCGCGGCGGGGTGCCCGCAGCCGCCGCCGGGGGCCCGTCGGTTCCGGCCGCGGGGACGGCGCCGCGCGGTACCGGCCCGGAGCGGAGGTCGAGCGCCACCGCGGCCAGCCCGCACGGCGTCTCCTGCGTCGCGTACGGCAGGCGGAGTTCGCCGTCCGCAGTCCACCGTCCGCTCCCGGGCAGCCACCCCTGCGGTGCCGCGACATGCCGCAGCCGACGCTGCGCCGGCTGCCAGACGGCCACCCAGGTGCCGTTCGGGCCGTCCGCCCGCAGCGCGACGGCGCAGGTCTCCGGCGTCAGCACCTTTCCCGGCTGGACGGCGAAGGGGGCGAGCCGCACGCCGTCCGGGCACAGCGAATCCGGGAACCGCACCGGCAGGCTGCTCCCGAGCACGCCCCAGCCCAGGCGCATCCCACCCGGTGCGTCGGACCGCAGCAGCAGCAGACCGCTGTCCGGGTCGGCGAGCAGCAGCCGGTCCTCGCTGTCGTCGGTGATCTGCAGCAGCGGGGAGACGCGGCCCGCGAGGCCGAGGTCCACGACCACCGTCTTCGTGGTGCCGTTCCCGGGGTCGGTGCGATCCAGCGCGAGCAGCCGGGCCTCACGGTCCAGCCACGCGCCGCCCGTGCAGCGCCCCGCGACCTCCGCGACCCGCCGCGGGGCGTCCGCCTCGCCGCTCACCAGCCACACCTGCGAACGTTCCGCGGACGCCACGAGAGCGTACGCCCGCCGCCCGCCGGGGGCGGGCGGAAGAAGGGCCAGCCATTCGGAGTCGACCGTCCCCACGGCGGCCTCCCCGGTGGACGGGCCGCTGGGGTACAGCAGCGCCAGGCGGTGCGCGCCGGTCTCGCGGCGGGCGACCAGCACCCGTCCGTCGGCCAGTGGTTGGACCTGGGTCGCGGGCTCCTCCGGTCGGCCGCAGGGCAGCGGGACCGCGTACGGTTCCGGGCCGTCGAGCGTCCACCGCTCCGGGCGCCATCCTCCGGAGTCCCCTGCTTCCTGCGCGAGCCGGGCACCGTAGGAACCGTCCGCCGTGATCACGAATCCGGCGCGACCCAAGGTCCCGCCGTCCCCCGCAGGGACCTCCACGGCACAAGCAGTCATGGCACGATCACCTCCGGCGACGAAGCTATGCCTCGCACTTCCGCCCGAACAACGTGAGACGTCCGCCTTCACGCATAAGGGTGGACGAGGGTGATTCCGGTGAAACAGCCCTCGGCGTCGAGGTAATGAGTCTCCCGCGCGCGGTGCGGCCGACGCGTCGCACGCACCGGCCGGTGCACGGCCCGGCGGCGGCCGGACACAGGGCCGCCGGTGGAAGGTAGCCTTTCCCCGTGCCCGTACTATCCGACGTCATCGCCGCGCTCGACGACCTCTGGCCCCGCGAGCGAGCCGAACAGTGGGACGCCGTCGGCACGGTCTGCGGCGACCCGGACACCCGGGTGAGCCGGGTCCTCTTCGCCGTCGACCCGGTGCAGGAGATCGCCGACGAAGCGGTCGCTCTCGGCGCCGAGCTGCTGGTCACCCACCACCCGCTCTACCTCCGCGGCACCACCACCGTCGCCGCCGACACCTTCAAGGGCCGGGTCGTGCACACATTGATCCGCCACGGCGTGGCTCTGCACGTCGCGCACACCAACGCGGACCGCGCCGACCCCGGCGTCTCCGACGCCCTCGCCGGCGCGCTCGGCCTGCGCGTGGTGCGGCCCCTGGTGCCCGACCCCGATGATCCCGCAGGACGCCGCGGCCTGGGCCGGGTCTGCGCGCTCGACCGCCCCGTGCCGCTGCGGGAATTCGCCGCACTGGCAGCCGCACGGCTGCCCGCCACCGCGCAGGGCGTCCGCGCCGCCGGTGACGACGACGCCATGGTCCGCACCGTCGCCGTGTGCGGCGGCTCCGGCGACAGCCTCTTCGACCATGTGCGGGCCGCGGACGTGGACGCCTTCGTCACCGCGGACCTGCGCCACCACCCGGCCTCCGAGGCGCGCGAGCAGTCGCCCCTCGCACTCGTCGACGCGGCGCACTTCGCCACCGAGTGGCCCTGGTGCGAGCAGGCTGCCGCCGAGCTCGACGCCGTATCCGACCGCAACGGCTGGGGCCTGCGCACGCACGTCTCCCGCACGGTCACCGACCCCTGGACCGCCCACGCGGTGTCCACCCCATCCGCCTCGGCGGCCCCCGACGGGGAGGCCGCCGCACCGACGATCCCTGGAGCCCCCAACTGAACGCCGCGCCCGCCGACCAGATCCGACTCCTCGACCTGCAGGACCTCGACACCCGCCTGGCGCAGCTCGCGCACCGGCGGAAGAGCCTCCCCGAGCACGAGGAGATCCAGACCCTGGAGGCCGACCTCAACCAGCTCCGCGACCTCCTCGTCGCCGCGCGGACCGAGGAGAGCGACACCGCCCGCGAGCAGACCAAGGCCGAGCAGGACGTCGACCAGGTGCGCCAGCGCGCCGCCCGCGACCAGAAGCGCCTCGACTCGGGCATGGTCACCAACCCCAAGGACCTGGAGAGCCTCCAGAGCGAGATCGCCTCGCTCGCCAAGCGCCAGGGCGACCTGGAGGACGTCGTCCTCGAGGTGATGGAACGCCGCGAGTCCGCGCAGGCACGCGCCGCCGAACTCGGGGACCGCGTGGAGGCCGTCGAAGGGAAGGTGCGCGACGCCACCGACCGCCGCGACGAAGCGCTCCGTGAGCTCGACGACGAAGCCGGGACGGTGCGCAAGCAGCGCGGGACGGTAGCCGGTTCGGTCCCCGACGACCTGCTCGCGCTGTACGAGAAGATCCGCGAGCAGCAGGGCGGCGTCGGCGCCGCCAAGCTCTACCAGCGCCGCTGCGAGGGCTGCCGTCTGGAGCTCAACATCACCGAGCTCAACGAGGTGCGGGAGGCCGCGGCGGACAGCGTCGTCCGCTGCGAGAACTGCCGCCGCATCCTGGTCCGCACGCCCGAATCCGGTCTCTGATGGCTCCGGCGAGCCACGGAGACGGACGCACCTTCGTCGTCGAGGCGGACGGCGGGTCGCGGGGCAACCCCGGACCCGCCGGGTACGGCGCGGTCGTCCGCGACGCGGACACCGGCGAAACCCTCCTCGAACGCGCCGAGTTCATCGGCCGCGCCACCAACAACGTCGCGGAGTACCGCGGGTTGGTCGCCGGTCTGCGGGCCGCCCGCGAGCTGGACCCGACCGCGCGGGTACGGGTGCGCATGGACTCCAAGCTGGTCGTGGAGCAGATGTCCGGCCGCTGGAAGATCAAGCACGACGCCATGCGCGCCCTGGCCACCGAGGCCCGCGACGTCTTCCCGCCGCAGGCGGTCTCCTACGAATGGATCCCCCGCGCGAAGAACAAGCACGCGGACCGGCTCGCCAACGAGGCCATGGACGCGGGCAGGCGCGGCGGCCAGTGGTCGCCGTCCCGTTCCACCGCGGAACTGGACACCGGCCCGCCGGAGACCTCCCCGGCCACCGGCCCGGACGGCGAGGACGAGGCGGTGCCGGCGACACCGAAGGTCCCCTCGGCAGGCTGGGGACCCGACCTCGGCCCGCCCACCACGTTCCTGCTGCTCCGCCACGGCGAGACACCGATGACGCCGCAGAAGCGCTTCTCGGGCAGCGGCGGCGACGACCCCGCCCTCTCGGAGACCGGACGCGCCCAGGCCCGGGCCGTCGCCGCCTCCCTCGCCGTGCAGGGCACGGTCCAGGCGATCGTCAGCTCGCCGCTGCGCCGCTGCCGCGAGACGGCCGAGACCGTCGCCGCCCGTCTGGGGCTGGACGTCCGTGTCGACGAGGGGCTGCGGGAGACCGACTTCGGTGCCTGGGACGGCCTCACCTACGCGGAGGTGCGGGAGCGCTTCCCGGACGACCTGGAGAAGTGGCTGGCCTCCCCGGAGGCCGAACCGACGGGCGGCGGCGAGAGTTTCGCCGCGGTCGCCCGCCGCGTGTCCGTGGCCCGCGACAAGCTGCTCGCCCGCTACCCGGGCCGGACGGTGCTGCTCGTCACGCACGTGACGCCCGTCAAGACGCTCGCCCGCCTGGCGCTCGGAGCACCGCCGGAGTCCCTGTTCCGCATGGAGCTGTCCGCGGGCTCGCTGACGTCGGTGGCCTACTACGCGGACGGCAACGCCTCGCTGCGGCTGCTCAACGACACCGCGCACCTGCGGTAGTCCGTTCCCGGGCCGGGTCGGGCCGGGCCGCCGCCCGGCCCGGGAACGGGGCCTTCCGGACGTGCCGCAGGTCAGACCTGACCGACAACGACGTCGAATCGCTGCGGTCTTCCCGCCGCCACCGGCTTCGAGGTCTCCACGGAGTAGCCCAATGCGCCCAGAACGCGGTGAAGTTCCTCCAGCGTTGCGGGCGCCGCCCCGGCCTCCAGCAGGTCGCGGACGATCCGGCCCTTCGTCGCCTTGTTGAAGTGCGAGACCACGGTGCGCTTCTCGACCCCGTCCACCACCCTCGACTGCAGCACCCGGACGGTGGCGGTGCGTTCGGCGAGAGCCCCCTTGGGCTTCCACATCGAGGCGTACGCCGACGACCGCAGGTCGAGCACCGGACCGTCCCCCGCCGCCCGCGGCAGCTCCTCGGCCAGCACGTCGCGCCAGTGCGCCGCAAGGCCCCCGATGCCGGGCAGCTTCACGCCGCCGGAGAGACGGTACGCGGGGATGGGGTCGTCGAACCCGACGGCGCCCCACAGGGCGGAGAAGACGAGCAGGGAGGCGGAGGCCCGCCGTCGCGCGTCCGCACTCAACGAGGCCGGACCGAGGTTGTCGTAGAGCACGCCGGTGTAGATCTCGGCCGCGGGCCGGGCAGGAGCGTCGCGCAGCCGCGCGTTCTTCCCCACCTCGTCCCGCAGCCCCGGGCTGAGGCCGAGCACCTCGCGGGCCTTCTCGGCGTCCCCCGAGCACAGGTCCACCAGCTCTGCCAGCACCGCCTCCCGCGCGGGTGTCAGCCCGGGCAGCGACAGCGCTCCCAGGTCGAGCCCGGGGCCGCGGTCCACCGTGGCCTTGCCCTCCGACGGCGGCAGCAGCACCAGCACGTGTTCCTCCTGATCTTTCTCGCACGTCGCAGCGGTCCCGCCCGAGCCTACGGGGCGCGTGCGCGCGGATTCCGCGCAGGAGAGCTCAGCTGTGCCACGATCGAGTGAGCAGCCCCTGTTCGCCGGAGTGCCGTCCCCCTCGGCACTCGATCATGGTCGTGACCGAGGGCGTGACATGACCGTCATGGCACATGAGCCGCTTTCGCAGGAAGACATCCTGCACGAGGGTTTCTTGGCCCTGGGGACACCGGAGGGCTTCCGGGCCTTGGCCGAACAGGACGTGTTCCCCGGGGCCGAGCCGTGGATGCCCGTCGACGGTGTGGTGAGGGTGGGGGAGGTGACCTCCGGCAGAGCGGACCGGGACTGCGAGGCCAAGAGACGCTGCTATGCCCAAGGGCTGCTGCCGCTGTACCTGCTCGTCGACCGGGATCGGAGCACGGCCACCCTCTTCAGTCGGCCCGAGGACGGTGACTACATCCAGGCACGTCGGTATCCCTTCGGGAAAGAGGTCCCGCTGCCCGAGCCCTTCGGCTTCGAACTGGACACCTCCGGCCTCACCCGACCACGCCGGGTACCATGGCCGTACGGCAGACGAGTCGTGCGGGCGGTCGCGTCGGGACCTTCACCGGTCCCGCCGAGGAACGTCCGGGCTCCGCAGGGCAGGGTGGTAGGTAACGCCTACCTGGGGCGACCCACGGGAAAGTGCCACAGAAAGCAGACCGCCGGGGCCGTACGGCCCCGGTAAGGGTGAAACGGTGGTGTAAGAGACCACCAGCGGCCGGGGTGACCCGGCCGGCTCGGTAAACCCCACCCGGAGCAAGGTCAAGAGGAGCCGCCGTCCCCCGGGGACGACGGCTCTGCGCGGATGATCGAGGGCTGCCCGCCCGAGTCCGCGGGTAGACCGCTGGAGGTCGTCGGCGACGGCGACCCTAGATGGATGGCCGCCTCCGGGCGGACCGCGAGGTCCGTTCGAGACAGGACCCGGCGTACAGCACGACTCGTCTGCCGGCCGGTTCAACCGGGTGCCGGGTGGGTTCGAAGCAGTCCGGTGCTCAGGCGAGAGCCAGGGGGCGGAGGGGCTGTGCTCGGTGGCGGCCGGGGCCAGGACCAGGCCGCCGACGGTTGCTTCCTGACTCAGGCCGGGTTCGCGACATATGTGAGCTGTTCGCACTCGTGGCCGGGCGTTCGCCACAGTGTGTCGCAGGGGCTGCCGGGTGCTGGACCCGGGCGGGGGACGGCCACACCTCTCTCTGTCGGATGTGGACGAGCGGGCGGTCGGGGACCTGAAGTCCCGAAGCCCGGCGCCGCGACTCGCACCGGCCACATGGGCCGCGCGGGCGGCCGACCTGGCCGGAGCCAGGAGTCGTGCCGGCGGAGCCGTCGCGGTACGTGGACCGTCCTGCGACGAGACTGCCCCGGAGCAGCAGGTCGATGAGGCGCCCCGGGCTCTCCTCCTCCGCAAGCCGGGGCGTGCCGGTCGGGTGGCAGGGCGTGGCGGTGGAGCGGTGCCGGGCGGGGCGAGGGGATACGGCTGTTCCGCGGGGCACCTCTCCCTGCTGCCGGGGCACTCCCGGAGGACCACGCACTCCTGATGGAGGAACAGTGAGCGAGCGCACCCCCCGCACCACCGGCTCCCGCACCGTCGGCCGCCGCATAGCCGTGGCTGCCGTGGCTGCCGCAGCCGTGGCAGCCGTGCTTCCGGCGGCGGCGCGTGCGGAGGCCCCCACGCCCCCCACCGTCGCCGACTTCGCCCAGGCGAGTGATGCGCTGCTCCAGGCGGACGTGGCGGGGACGGCCTGGCACGTCGACCAGGACACCCGGAAGCTCGTCGTGACTGCCGACAGCACCGTCACCGACGAGGAACTCGCCTCGCTCCGGCAGGCCGTCGGGCCCACGATGTCCGGTGCGCTCCGGGTCGAACGCACGACAGGGCGGTTCCGGCCCTACGTCACGGGAGGCGACGCCGTCCTCGACGGCCGGGCGCGCTGCTCCCTCGGATTCAACGTGCGCCGGGGCACGGAGCGCTTCTTCCTCACCGCCGGGCACTGCACGCAGAACGCCGGACGGTGGACGGACGCCGCGCAGCAGGACCTGGGGCCGACCGAGGACTCCCGCTTCCCCGGCGACGACTTCGGCCTGGTCCGGTACGCGGACCAGGACGTGCGCCGTCCCGGGATGGTGGGCGACCAGGACATCCGGCGGTCCGGTGAGGCCGCCGTCGGCAACCGGGTGGAGCGCCGGGGGAGCACTACGGGCGTGCACGACGGGCGGGTCACCGGGCTGGACGCGACGGTCAACTACGGCGGCGGCGACATCGTCAGCGGACTGATCCGTACCGATGTCTGCGCCGAACCGGGCGACAGCGGCGGCCCGTTGTACGCGGGGGCGACCGCGCTCGGCCTGACCTCGGGCGGCAGCGGCGACTGCAGCGGCGGACCGGCCACCACGTTCTTCCAGCCGGTCGGCGAGGCGCTGGACCGCTACGGCGTCGAGGTCTACTGACGGCGGCGCGGAGGAGTGAGCGCGCATGGGTTCTCGACGCCGGGTGCTGACCTGGGAGGTTCCGGCCGGTTCCGTCGGCTGGGAGACGGCGTGGGTGGAAGTGGACGGCACGACGCTGCGCGCCCGCGGGCGCGCGTTCGGCCTGCGGCCGGACCCGTACTGGCTCCGCTACGCCCTCCGCACCGGCCCCGGACGGGTGACGCGGTCCCTCGAGGTCACAGTGGAGTCGGAACTCGCCGTTCGGAAGCTGGAGTTGGCTCGTGACGTGTACGGGGTCTGGCGCGCGGACGGGGAGCCGGTTGCCGGGCTGGAGGACGCGCTCGACTGCGATCTGGGGCTCAGCCCGCTCACCAGCACCCTCCCCGTGCTGCGCCACCGGCTGCACGAGAGTCCCGGCGAACGGGCCCTGGTGGCCGCGTGGGTGTCGGTCCCGGAACTGGTGGTCCGCCCCTCCCGGCAGCACTACACGCATCTGGGGGAGTGGCCCGGCCGGGGGCGGGTCCGCTATGTCTCGGGGGCCTTCCGCAGTGACCTCACCGTCGACCGGGACGGCTTCGTCGTGGACTGCCCGGGGCTGGCCCGGCGGGTGTCGGTGGCCTGAGCCGGGCGCACCGGCACGGCCGCGGGCGCGGCTGCTGCGCCACGCGGACGAGACCCCGGAGGGGAGGGCCGGGGTCTCGTCCGCGGTCGTACGTCGCCGTCCGCCGTAGCCCGCCGCCGTCGTGGCTACGTGACCAGCGGCAGCGGCCGGCGCCCGCTCAGGTCGGGCAGTGCGTCCGGTACCGGGCGCCCGGTCACGTCGTCGACGACCGTGACGCGTACGGCCGGAACTGCCGTGGCGTCGACCGTCGCCGTGGCGTCCAGGGCGAACAGCACCGAGGCCGCCGTCCCGTCCCGGAAGCCGGTGTAGAGCAGGAACCGCCAGCCGTCCTCGTCCCAGTGCTCCTGGAGCCCGGACCGTACGATCCCGGAGGCGGCCTCCCAGGCCAGCGAGCGTTCCAGCAGCTCCACCGAGGCCTCCACCGGCACGTGGCCCGGATCGCCGTCACCGCCCAGCGGGTGACCGAGCAGGTGCAGTCGGAACCGGCGCAGCGGCAGCAGGTAGCTGTCGGGTTCGGTGAACAGCAGGGCCGCTGCCGCCGCACAGACCGCCAGCACGACGGCGGAGGTGAGCGGTGCCGCGGGGATCGCCCGCCACCACGGTGGTCCCGCCGTGCCGGTCACCACCGCTCCGCCCGCCAGGACCAGGCCCGCCCGCAGGAAGGCGCGCGGGCCGATGGGCCGGTCCTCCCGCGCGGTGCAGCCGCAGGAGGATTCGGGGGCCGTGGCCTTCGCCCAGCACAGGTAGCCCACGAAGCCGGCGCCCAGGCATCCGGCTGCCGCTCCGGCCACCGGTTGCCCGGGCAGGGCCAGCAGGGCGCCGGCCACCGCCAGTTCGGCGGTGCCGACGGCCCGCAGCGCACGGACCGCGTTGCGGAGTCCGCCGCATGCGCGTTCCAGCGCCGTTCCCGCCGCCTGCCGTTCGGGGGAGCGGCCCAGCAGCTTCTCCGCCCCGCTCCAGGCCAGCAGCACGCCCAGCGCGAGCGGCACCATCGCGGCGGCGGTTCCGGCCCCGGCCGTCGAGATCACCGTGGTCATCGAGGGTCAACCTCCGTCTCAGTGCCCGACGCTGACGCGGACGACGTCGATGGAGTCGTCGCTCGGCCGCCAGGCGCCCAGGATCTGCGCGTACTGGCCGATGCGCAGCCTCGACAGGTCCGAGGTCAGCGCGGCTCCCGCGTACGACGCCGCCGTGGTGTCCTTGAGCAGACGGCCGACCGTCTCGTGCCCGTTGTGGGACAGGTGGAGCCGGTCCCTGGCGATGCCGCGGATGGTGCAGGGGAGGTTGACGATGTTCACCCACACCGCGTCGGCGGCGATGCTGCCGTCCGGCATGCGCACGCCCCGGGCGTACAGGCCGTCGCCCGGCTCGACCGCGTCGGCCGTGGTGGGGTGGACCTTCCAGATGCTGGTGGCGTTGGTGAGCTGGATGCGGTGGCTCTCGCCCTGTGAGCCCGCCACTTCCAGCATGCTGCCGTTGCGCCCCATCACCCGGCCCTCGGCGAACGAGCTCTCCTTGACGGCCGGGTCGAGCGGCGGGGTGGGTGCGGCGAAGGCCGCGTCCGCGTCGAGGGCCCCCAGCGCGGAGGCGCCGACGATCGTGGCTCCGCCGAGTGCCGCGCCGGTCAGGAAGCGGCGCCGTCCGACGCCCTGTTCGGTGTGCTTGCCCATGCCGGTTCCCCTCCTCACTCGTAGATCCAGACCGGCAGCTTGCCGGAGCTGAGGCTGCCGATCGCCGAGTAGGCGGCCGGTGTCAGGTCGAGGATCCGGTTGACCCGGCACTCGCCGTTGCAGCAGGCGGTCTCGCCGCAGAAGCTCTTGGTGCGCGGTCCGCAGTCCGCGATGGAGATGCAGACGGCGGCGCCGGTGCACTGGTGCTTGACGTTCATGACGCTGCCGCAGCCTCTCTGCGGGAGGTTGCCTTCGCCGCAGAGGTCGGGGCGGGTGATGTCCCAGCAGGCCTGGGAGGCGTACGGCCAGGCGCCGTGGTAGGCGGACGACTGGCAGTTGCCGCAGGCCCCGCCGCCGGCGGAGCTGCAGGGGCCCCAGGCGCTGCCGCAGCAGAACCAGGTGGCTTCACCGCGCCAGAGGTAGGTGGATCCGCATGCCATGGATGGTGCTCCTTTCCCGTCGTGTCCGCCGCCTGCCATGCGTGGCGCGTGCATGACAAACCGACGTCGGACTGCGCTGGTTCGGGACACTCCGCAGGAGACGGACCGGGCGGTGGCCGTGGGCGCAGAGATGGTGCAGGTGTGCCACGGCGAACCGCAGAGGGGTGCGCCGCGGTGGGGCGGGCTGTGCGGTCGAGCAACGCCATGATGCCGCGACGGGCGTGGCACCGGAAGAGGGCGCGCACACGTCCGTCGCGCCACCGGCCCACCGCGCGCCTCGGCGCGGCGGGGTCACGGCGTCACAGCGACGCGCGCGTCACGGCGTCCCGGACGTCAGCGAGTCCGGACCCAGGTGGGAGACCGAGGGGTGCCCCGAGAGGCCGAGCGTCAGCTCCAGATCGGCCAGCAGGCAGCGCAGCACGTGCCGCACCCCCTCCTCGCCGCCGTGCGCCAGCCCGTAGGCGTAGGTCCGGCCGACCAGGACGGCGCGCGCCCCCAGTGCGAGGGCCTTGAGCACGTCCGCGCCCGTCCGCACGCCCGAGTCGAACAGCACCTCCAGCCGGTCGCCGACGGCCTCCACGATCCGGGGCAGCACGTCCAGCGACGCCACCGCCCCGTCCACCTGCCGCCCGCCGTGGTTGGAGACCACGATCCCGTCCATGCCGGCGTCGGCCGCCCGCCGCGCGTCGTCCGGGTGCTGGATGCCCTTGAGCACGATCGGACCTTCCCAGTGCTCCCGCAGGAACGGCAACCGGTCCCACGTCCTGTCCGTGCCCGTGAACATCGGCACCCAGCGCAGCACGGCTGCCACCAGGTCCTCCTCGGGCGGCGCGGTGAGGCCCGCGAGGAACGCCGGGTCGGAGAACGGGATGGCGGTACCCACGCCCCGGATGAAGGGCAGGTACGCGCGGTCCAGGTCGTTCGGTCGCCAGGCCAGCGTCCAGGTGTCCAGGGTGACGACCAGTGTGGAGAACCCCGCGGCACGGGCGCGCTCCAGGATGCTGACGCACACCTCGTCGTCGTTCGGCCAGTACAGCTGGAACCAGCGCGGGCCGTCGCCGCTCGCCTCGGCCACCTCCTCCAGGGTGTGGGAGGAAGCCGTCGACAGCACCGTCGGCAGCCCGAGGGCGGAAGCCGCGCGGGCGGTGGCCAGTTCGCCGTCCGGATGCACGATGGACTGCACCCCCACGGGTGCCAGGAGCACCGGGGCCGGCAGGTCCTGGCCGAGGACGGTCGTGCGCAGATCGCGCTCCGTCGCACCCGTGAGCATCCGCGGCACCAGGCGGTGCCGCTCGAACGCCTCGCGGTTCGCCCGTGCCGTCGAGCCGGACCCCGCGGCGCCGGCCACGTACCGGAACGGGCCGTCCTCCAGCCGCTCCCGGGCCGACTCCTCCAGGGCCGTCAGGTCGGTGGTGAAGGGCGGCAGCCGGCCCTCGAGGCCGTGCAGGTAGATCTCGTTCTGGTAGGTGCCGAAGCCGGATCCACTCACGATGCGGTTTCCTCCACGTCGCCGTCAGTCCATGCGGGCCGCGGTTCCCGAGACGTGCACGCGGGCGTCCCCCTCGCGGAGTTCCACGGTCAGCACCCCCGGCCGGCCCATGTCCTCCCCCTGATGGAGAGTGAGCGTACTACCGGCGCCGACGAGACCGAGTTCGCG
This sequence comes from Streptomyces callyspongiae, assembly GCF_047200695.1. Taxonomy (NCBI): domain Bacteria; kingdom Bacillati; phylum Actinomycetota; class Actinomycetes; order Kitasatosporales; family Streptomycetaceae; genus Streptomyces; species Streptomyces callyspongiae. Next base: position 130,994 of record NZ_JBJZOM010000009.1, on the reverse strand, counting down.
GGCGTAGCCCCCGAACGCCGCCGCCGCCGCGCCCGTCGCGGGATCCTCCACCACCCCACCCACCGGGAAAGGATCCCGCACGTGGAAGGTGCGCTCGTCGGTCTCGGACCGCCGGACGAGCTGCAGCGTGGTGAGGCCGCGGCGGGTCATGAACGCCCGGAGCCGCTCGAAGTCGTAGTCCAGCGATGCCAGGCGCTCCCGGCTCGCGGCCGCCAGGACGAGGTGGTGGGCGCCCGCGAACGCGATCCGCGGCGGGATGCGGCCGTCGAGCTCCGAGGCATCCCAGCCCAGCGCGGCCAGCGCCTCGGCGAGGTCCTCCTCGCCGACGGACTCGCTGTGCGGCTCCACGCTGCTCAGCGTCGCCCGCAGCACGGGCCCGTCACGGGCGACGCTCACGGGGATCACTCCCGCCGGCGACGCGAACAGCATCTCGCCGGGCCCGATCCGTTCCGCCAGGGCGACACCGGTGGCCACCGTGGCGTGCCCGCAGAACGGGACCTCGGTCTCCGGGCTGAAGTACCGGATGCCGAAGGCCCGTCCCGTACCGGAGGGGTCCAGTCCGGCGGGCGGCGCCGTGACGAACGCCGTCTCGGAGTAGCCGACATCGGCCGCCACGGCGAGCATCCGCTCCTCGGACAGCCCCTCGGCGTCGAGGACGACACCCGCCGGGTTTCCGCCGTCCGGTGTCGTCGAGAACGCGGTGTACCGCAGGACGTTCACAGGGCGGTGGGGCGCGGGGACGCGCGTCGTCGAAGCCATGCCCCGGTGAACGGGGCGTCCGGCGCGGTTGTTCCGCCCCGGGTGTGCCGGAGAGCGACGACGCCCTGACGTGCCCTGTTCCGGTCCGTGGGACACCGACTGTGCGGTAGCAGAAATCCCTGGAAGACTGTCCGGGCCGTTGACCGTCCCATGGAGAGGTGCATGACCGAGCCCGGCTCCTCCGCCCAGGCCGCCCCACCCGCCGGCCCCGCCGCCGGACAGCACGCCGCCCCCGCCGGGCAGCAGCCGCCCGCAGCGGGCGGGCAGCTCACCCGCCGGCAGCGTGCGGGGCTCCTGTTCACCCTCATCCTCGGCAGCCTCACCGCGCTTCCGGCGCTGTCGATGGACATGTACCTTCCCGCGCTTCCCGCAGTGGGCGGCGACCTGCACACCCCTGCCGCCAGCGTGCAGCTCACCCTGACCACCTGCCTGCTCGGGCTCGCGGTGGGGCAGCTGGTGGTCGGGCCCATGAGCGACCAGTTCGGGCGCCGCCGCCCGTTGCTCACCGGCATGGCCGTGTACGTCCTCGCGTCCGCCGCCTGCGCGGTGGCCCCCAGCATCGGCACGCTCACCGGGTTCCGCCTCCTCCAGGGACTCGCGGGGGCCTCCGGCATCGTCATCGCCCGCGCCGTCGTCCGCGACCTGTACGACGGCCTCGCCATGGCGCGGTTCTTCTCCACCCTCATGCTGATCTCGGGCACCGCGCCGATCCTCGCGCCCGTCCTGGGCGGCCAGATCCTCCGCGTCACCGACTGGCGCGGCGTCTTCCTCGTGCTTGCCGGCATCGGCACACTCCTCCTGCTGATCGTGGCCGGCAAACTCCCCGAGACGCTGCCGCCCGGCGACCGGCACAGCGGCGGCGTGCCCGACGCGCTGCGCACCATGCGGGGCCTCTTCGCCGACCGGGCATTCACCGGGTACCTGCTCGCCGGGAGCTTCGCCTTCGCCGCCCTCTTCGCGTACGTCGCCGCCTCGCCGTTCGTGGTGCAGGAGATCTACGGCGCCTCCCCGCAGACGTTCAGCCTGCTCTTCATGGCGAACTCCATCGGCCTGGTGGGCTTCGGCCAGATCAACGGCCGGCTCCTCGTCGGCAGGGTCCCTCTCGACCGCGTGATGGCGGTGGGCCTGCTGCAGACCTTCTCCGCGGCCGCCGCGCTGCTGCTCATGACCGGCGGCGTGTTCGGCCGGGTCGGTCTGCTGCCTGTGGCCGCCGGACTGTTCGTGCTGATGTCCGGTATGGCGCTCATCCTGCCGAACGCCAACAGCCAGGCGCTCATGCGCGCCCCGCACGCCGCGGGGTCCGCCTCGGCGCTGCTGGGCACCTCGCAGTTCCTCGTCGGCGCGGTCGCCTCTCCGCTCGTCGGCATCGCCGGCGAGCACACCGCCGTCCCCATGGCTCTCGTGCAGCTCGGCGCCCTGACCGTCGCCGGAACCTGCTTCCTGGGGTTGTGCAGACCGTGGCGTACGCGAGACTGAGGCGTGCGGTCTCGCCCGGACGGGCCGGGCTGCGCGCCGAAGAACTGGACGCCCTCGTGGCCCATGTCGACTCCCTGCCGGGGAGGTGGTGCGCCGGAGCGGTGATCCTCGCGGGACGCGGCCCCTACGTCGCCGTGCAGCACGCGGCCGGCTGGGCCGTCCGCTACTCCTCCTACGACGCCCGGACCGACCGGGGCACCGAACTGCCGCGGCGCCGCTGGGTCCCCGCGGAGACCGGCACCGTCTTCGACCTGGCCTCCCTCACCAAACCCTTCACCGCCCTCGCCGTCCTGCAGCAGGTGGAGCGGGGCACCCTCGACCTGGACACCGAGATCCGGCACTACGCCGGCGCCCACCCGGTGCCGGAGCACGGCATCACGCTGCGGCACCTGCTCACGCACACCTCGGGCCTCCGCCCCGAGATCCCGCTGTACGGTTGCGGCAGTCGCGAGGAGCGGACCGCCCTGCTGTGGCAGGAGCAGCCGGAGACCCGGCCCGGGACGGCCACCCGCTACTCGGACATCAACCTGCTGCTCGCCCAGCAGGTGCTGGAGACGGTCACCGGGCGCAGCCTCGACGTGCTGCTGCGCGACGGCGTGTTCGGGCCGCTGGGCATGGCCGACACCCGTTTCCGCCCTCCGTCGGGATGGCGCCGGCGCATCGCCGCCACCGAGGACCAGCGCACTCCCTGGGCGAAACTCGACCGCGGCATGCTGCGCGGCAGCGTCCACGACGAGAACGCCCATGCGATGGGCGGCGTCGCCGGGCACGCGGGCCTGTTCTCCACGGCCGGTGATCTGGCGGTGCTCTGCCGCACGCTGCTCTCGGGCGGCGCGTACGGCACGGCCCGCATCCTCGCCCCCGCGTCGGTGGCGGCGCTGCTGGCTCCGCCGGGACTGGGCTTCGCGATCGACCAGCCGTGGTTCATGGGCGAGTTCGCCGGACCGCTCAGCGAGGGCCGTGCCGCGGGCCACACCGGGTTCACGGGCACCAGCCTGATGCTCGACCCGACGAACGACGCGTACCTCGTCCTGCTCGCGAACACGGTGCACCCGGTGCGGCGGCCGCCGGACTCGCGGCCCCGGGCCGAGGCGGCCACGCATTTGGCGCGTGCGCTGCGCTGACACGGAAATCCGGTGGACGGTCCGCAGCCCGCCGCTGCACCATGCGCGCCATGGACCGCCGCCGGATCAGCGCCCTCGCCCATCGCCACCACCCGATCGCCGCCCCGCTGCACGACACATCCGTGACCGCACTCCTGGAACGGGCTCTGCCCCGCTCGGGAGGGCGGGTGCTCGACCTCGGCTGCGGCAGCGGGGCGTGGCTGCGGCAGGCACTGCGCCTGCGGCCCGAACTCCGCGCCGAGGGCGTCGACGACGACACCGCCACCATCGAGTGCGCCCGTGCGGAACTCGCCGCCCTTCCGCAGGCTGACCGGGTCGTGCTCCACGCCTGTGACGCCGCCGGGTTCCGCGCGCAGACCCCTGCCGACACCGTGCTGTGCGTGGGGGCCACGCACGCGTTCGGCGGCCTGCTGCCCACTCTGGACGCCGTGCGTCCGCAGCTCGCCGACGGCGGGACCGTCCTGGTCGGCGACGGCTTCTGGGAGCGGGAGCCCGGCCGGGAGACCCTCGACGTGGGGTTCGCGGCGGACGAGTTCACCGATCTCGCCACCACCGTCGACCGGGTGGTCGCGGCCGGCTGGGCCCCGGTGTACGCCCGCACCAGCACCCTCGACGAGTGGGACGACTACGAATGGTCGTGGACCGGCAGCCTTTCCGCATGGGCGCTGGACAACCCGGGGGATCCGGGCGCCGAGGACGCGCTGCACGCGGCAGCCCGGCACCGCGAGGACTGGCTCCGCGGATACCGCGGGACGCTCGGTTTCGTCACCCTCCTGCTGCGCGACCGCACCCCACCGGCGTCCTGACCCCGGCGGGCCGCCTCCCGGTGAGGGCACCCCGCAGGGCACCGTAGACTGCGGCGGTGCACCACCCCAGTCCGCCCCGGAAGGCAGAGTCACTGCGCGCCGCGCTCGACGCCCTCGTGGCGGGCCTGCCGCCGCGGCAGGCCGCCGCTGCCGTGGAACGCCTCATCACGCACTACCGCGGCACCACACCGACCGACGCACCGATCCTGCGCGACCGCGCGGACGTGGCCGCCTACGCCGCCTACCGGATGCCGGCCACCTTCGAGGCCGCCACCGCCGCCCTCCGGGCCTTCGCCGCCCGGACGCCCGGTTGGTCACCGGCCACGCACCTGGACCTCGGGGGCGGCACGGGAGCCGCCGTCTGGGCCGCCGACGGCGTGTGGGGCGACGGGCCGCAGGGAGCCGGGACCCGGAGCACCACCGTGCTCGACTGGTCCGAGCCCGCACTGGCACTGGGCCGGGACCTCGCCGCCTCCGGCGGCACCCCCGCACTCACCGCGGCCGGCTGGCACTCCCGCAGGCTCACCGCGGGCCCGGAACTCCCCCGCGCGGAACTCGTCACCGTCTCGTACGTGCTGAACGAGCTGGCCGCCGAGGACCGTCCGGCCGTTGCGGAGGCCGCCCTGGCGGCGGCGGAGGGCGCGGTCGTGTTCGTCGAACCGGGAACGCCCGACGGCTACCTCCGCATCCTCGACGTCCGCAGCCGCCTCGTGGCGGCGGGGCTGACCCTGCTCGCCCCCTGCCCCCACAACGCCGCCTGCCCCATCGAACCCGGACGGGACTGGTGCCACTTCTCCGCCCGGGTCAGCCGGTCCTCGCTGCACCGCAGGGTCAAGGGCGGTTCCCTGCCCTACGAGGACGAGAAGTTCTCCTACGTCGCGGCGGTCACTCCCGCACTCCTGGAACGCCTCGGGGCGGCGCCGGCGCCCGCCCGGATCGTGCGCCGGCCACAACTGCGCAAGGGGCAGGTCCTGCTCGACCTGTGCGCCGCGGACGACGGGCTGCGCCGCACCACAGTGACCAAGCGCCACGGCGCCCGGTACCGGACCGCGCGCCGGGCGGAGTGGGGCGACGTCTGGCCGCCCGAGGAGCCGGGCCCGACCGCGGACCCCTGAGCGTTCCCGGTGCCGGAGGGCGGCCCGCGGGGCTCCGGCCGTTGTCCGGGACGGCGGGAGGGCCCGTCCCGGACAACGCCCGGCCGCGGTCTACGGCCGCAGTTCCGCGGTGCAGCACTTCACGCTGCCACCGCCCTTCAGCAGTTCGCCGAGGTCGATCGCGATCGGCTCGTAGCCCCGTTCCCGCAGGGGTGCGAAGAGGCCGGTGGCCGCCTGCGGCACCAGCACGTGGTGCCCGTCGCTCACGCAGTTCATGCCGAAGGCGCGTGCGTCCGCCTCGGTGGCGATCACCGCGTTCGGGAACAGCCTCTCCAGCACGGCGAGGCTGCCGCGCGAGAACGCACCGGGGTAGTACATGACCTCGCTGTCGCCGCCGTCGTCCAGCACGCACAGTGCCGTGTCGAGGTGGTAGAAGTGCGGGTCCACCAGATCCAGCCCGATCACCGGACGTCCGAAGAACTCCTGCACCTCGCCGTGCGAGAGCGGACTGCTGCGGAAGCCGCGACCCGCCAGCAGCCAGGACGCCGTGACGGCGAAGTCCCCCTCGCCCTCGTTGACGTGCTCCGGCTCGCCGAAATCCGTGAAGCCGTGCTGCCGGTACCACTCGGCGTGCGCGGCGGCCTCCCGCTCGCGCTCCGGATGCGCGAACCGCGCGCCCAGCACCCGCCCGTCCACGACGAGCGCGCCGTTCGCGGCGTACACCATGTCGGGAAGGTCCGGGTCCGGCGTCAGTTCCTCGACGGTGTGCCCGAGCGCGCGGAACCGGTCCCGCAGGTCCTCCCACTGGGCCACGGCCAGCGGAAGGTCCACCGGCTTGTCCGGATCCATCCAGGGATTGATGGAGTAGGTCACACGGAAGTGCTCGGGTGGGCACATCAGGTAGCGGCGGGCTCTGAACAATTCCTGCTCCTCACGGGATCGCCGTGCACTGGTGCGACCATGGTCCACGTCCCGGGCCGCTTCTGCCGAGTCTTCGGCAAACTTCCGCGGATTGTCACGTTCCGTTCCGCCGCCGGCGGTGCCCGCGCCGCGCCGCAGGCACCCCACTGCGCGCCGGCCCGTCCCGGAGGGCAGGATGGGAGCAGGCATCCGCAGTCCGTCCCCCGATGGTCGTGCGATCCACGGATTGCGCATCGCGGCGGCCCGCCGCTGCGTACCCTCGGTCTTCCGGGGAGCGTCGGGCGTCCGAGGGACGGGCCCGGCGCCACGGCAGACGTTCGCGTGAGTGAGACGGTGGGCGGTAGATGGAACGCGAGAGCAGGTTCTCCCAGTGGTTGCGCCGGCGAGTCCGCAGCACCGCGCGCGACGCCGCCGCAGGGGAGGCCGCCCGCGCGCGCACCGCACTGCTCCTCCGGGCCGCCGAGGCGGACTTTCCGCTGGCGCCCGCGGCCCACCCCTCCGGGTACGGCTGTTCGTGCGTCCGGATCGGCTGCCCGACTCCCGGCCGGCACCCCGTGTCCTTCGCCTGGCAGACCCAGGCGACTACCGATCCGCAGCAGATCGAACGCTGGGCCGCGACACAGCCGCAGGCGAACTTCGTCACACCGACGGGCCGCACCCACGACGTCCTGGACGTGCCGCTGGAAGCGGGACGGATGGCGCTCGAGCGGCTGGACGAGGAGGGCGACGACGCGGCCGCCGGTCCGGTGGCCGTCTCCGACGGTGCCCGGATGCTCTTCTTCACCACCACCCGGGGCACGCCCGAGGACGAGGACGAGTGGTGGCCCTGCGAACTCGACTGCCACCCCGAGACCATGGACGAGCATCCGGGACTCCGCTGGCACTGCCGCGGCAGCTACGTCCTGGTGCCGCCCGCCACCCTCCCCGGGGAGCACGACGCGGCGGACGTCCACTGGCTCAGGCCGCCGGTCCCGGGGGAGCCGCTGCCCGAGCCGCTGTCGCTGCTCGAGGCTCTGACCGACGCCTGCGCGCTCCATGCCGACGCGCGGCCCGAGGAGGAACCGAGCGCGTCCTGGCCCTCGCGGTAGTCCTGCGGGCGGCCGTGGCGCGGTGCCCCTTCGGCCCGGCCCGGCCTCAGGAGCCCTTGACCTCCACCGGCCAGGCGACCCGGCTGAGGAACTCCGCGTCGCCGCCGTCGGCTGCCGACGGAACCAGCACCGCCTGCTCCGAGAGCTGGAGGTAGGTCACGGACTGGCCGGGATCGCCCTGGAGTATCGCCTTGAGGTACGGGTCGTCGATCTTGGGGCTGTAGCCCTTGGCGACCGTCTGCTTCTTGTGGTGCTGCGAGGCGAAGAAGACCAGCGCGCCGCCGTCCCGGGTGCGCAGCGCGAAGGGCTCGAACCGCGGCGGCTCGGCGGGGACGTCCGCCCATTCGGTGCGCAGGCCCGGCTTCTCCGCGTTCGCCTCCCGCTCGGAGCGCCAACCGCTGGTGTGGGGGCCGTCGGCCCAGCCGCTGCCGCCGTTCTGCAGATAGTCGGTGTACGCCTCGCTCATGGCACCGGGGGCGATGGCCGTCCCGGGCTTCGAGGACTTTCCGCCCGGAGTGCCCTCCAGCGGCACGTCCTCGACGTGGCCCTTGCTGTCGAACCGGAATTCCGGCGCCTTTTCCTCGGCCACCACCGCCAGGTAGGTGACCTTCCAGTCCTCGTCGACCGCGTTCCGCTGGAACACCAGGTACCAGCGGCCGCCGTTCCCCCGGTTGCTCTCGGTGTCGGCGACGAAGGACTTGGGCCAGCCGGCCTGCTTCGGAATGAGGAAGCGGGCGTCGGTCAGCTCCAGCGGGGTGAAGTCCTGGTTGCCCTCGGGGTGCACCTTCTTGTGCGCGCGGAGCCCCGACTGGTCGATCGCGCCGATCGCGCCCGCCTCGATGGTGGCGTTGAGCTCGGCGTCGTAGGTCCGGTTCGCCTCGTTGTTGACCTCGGTGAAGTTGTCCAGGACCTTCTTCGCCTCGGCCCTGCCGATGGCGGGCACCACGGCGGTCTCGCCGTGCACCGTGATGCAGCCCGACAGCGTCGCCGCCAGGACCGTCGCGGACATCGCCGCCGCCAGCAACCGGGACCTCATTCCTGGGCTCCTCCCCATGCACTGCCGTCGCAGCGGCACCCTACCGGTGCCGGGACGGGCACCCGCGCGCGGATCCCGGGTGGAGTGTGCGCCCGCTCCCGCGTTCGAATGTCGCGACGGGGGTCGCGCGCCCGCGGGGCCTGCCGTCCGTAAGGCCTGCGCCGACCGTCGTCCGGCTGACACGATGGGGCGACACGGTCGGGGCGGGCTGCGAAAGGGCCATCGATGGGGCGGACCACGGTGCATGCGGAAGCGGGGACAACCGGAGGCGACACCTTCGGCGGCGCCCTGGAGCAGCTGCGCGCGGCGCAGAAGACCGCGAAGGGTGTTTCGCTGTACTCGCGCTGGGTGAACCGGCCCGCGGGCAAGGTGCTGGCCGCGGCGGCCCACCGTGCCGGACTCGCACCCAACGCCGTCACGCTCGCGAGCGGTGCCCTCAGCTTCACCGGCATCGCCGCCGTCGCCCTCGCCGAACCCTCCTGGCCGCTCGCCCTCGCGGTGTACGCGGCCCTCGCCCTCGGCTTCGCCCTCGACGCGGCGGACGGCCAGCTGGCCCGGCTGCAGCGGGTCAGTTCCGCCGCCGGCGAGTGGCTGGACCATGTGGTGGACTGCGGAAAGATCACTGCCCTGCACGCAGCCGTGCTGATCGCCTTCCACCGGTTCTTCGACCTGCCGTCTCCCGGCTGGCTGCTGCTGCCGCTCGCCTTCCAGTTCGCAGCCGTCGTGATCTTCTTCGGCGGTCTTCTGGCCGACAAGCTGCGCCCCCGGACGAGTCCGAGGGCTCCGGCCGCCGGGCCCTCGCGGGCACGAGCCTTCGCCCTGCTGCCCGTCGACTACGGCGTGTTCTGCGGCGTCTTCCTGCTGCTGGGCGACCGGACGGCGTTCCTGTGGGGATACACCGCGCTGTTCCTCGCCCATGCCCTCTTCCTGGTGCTGTTCCTCGTCAAGTGGTTCCGGGAGTTGAGCGCGCAGCCGCCGCCGGCGACGTGACGCCCGCAGGGGCCAGCGCGTCCAGGGCGCGGCGCAACTGCGTGCTGGAGGTGTGGACCGTGTACGGGAAGTAGACGACGTCCACCCCGACCGTGCGGAAGTCCGCCTCCAGCCGCTGCCCCTTCGGAGTCCCCCGCCAGTCGTCGCCCTTGAACAGCACGTGGAACCGGATCTGCTGCCAGGTCTCGAGCTTGTCCGGAACGGTCTCGACGAACGCGGCATCCACGAAGCGGATACTGCGGACGATCTCCAGCCGTTCCACGAGCGGCACCACCGGCGGCCGCCCCTTCGCCCGCTCCGCCATCTCGTCCGAGACCACCCCGGCGACCAGGTAGTCGCACCGATCGCGCGCGTGGCGCAGCAGATTCAGGTGGCCGACGTGGAACAGGTCGTACGCCCCCGGTGCGTAACCGACGGTGTGCGTCATCGATCCCCCACGGATTTCCGTTGCCGAAACCGGCCGCGGTCCCTCCCCCGTCCGCGGACCCGGCGGAACGATCCTTGCACAAGTCGAGGAAATCGGGAGCTTGTTGTGCAGATGATGTGTCCGTGACGCTAGGGTGCATCCCGGATGCCGAGGGGGAGGGGAACACGCATGCCGAGGCTTGCCGGGGCGCACGGGCTGCGCGGTCGCAGACTGCTGCTGGTCTCCACCAACTACGCGCCGGAACAGGCGGGCATCGCGCCGTACGCCACCCAGACCGCCGAGCACTGGGCCGCGCAGGGCGCGGTGACGCACGTGCTCACCGGGATGCCGCACTACCCGGCCTGGCGGGTCGATCCGGACTACCGCGGGGTGTGGCGCAGGACCGAGGCCCGCGGCGGCGTCCGCGTCCACCGGCGCCGCCACACCGTTCCCGCCCGGCAGACCGCATCGCGGCGGGCACTGTACGAGGCGTCGATCCTGGCCCACGCGCTGACCGCCCCGCCGCGCATGGGCAGACCCGACGCGGTCGTCGCCCAACTGCCCAGCCTCGCGGGGGGCCTCGTCGGCGCCCTGCTGGCCCGCCGTTACGGAGTGCCGTTCGTGCCGGTGGTGCAGGACCTGATGGGGGCCGCTGCCTCGCAGAGCGGCATCCGCGGCGGCGACCGGGCGGCTGCCGCGGCCGCCGCAGCCGAGCGCCGCGTACTGCGAGCGGCCCGGCTCGTGGGAGTCATCCACGAGACGTTCGTGGAACGGGTCGCGGCGGCCGGAGTACCGCGCGACCGCATCCGGCTGGTGCCCAACTGGTCCCATGTCGGCGCCCCGTCGCAGTCCCGTGAGGCGACCCGCGCCCGTCTGGACTGGCCCGGCGACCGTCCGGTGGTCCTCCACTCCGGGAACATGGGCCTCAAACAGGGGCTCGAGGTACTCCTCGACACGGCCCGCACGGCACCGGAACTTCTCGTCGTCCTGATGGGAGACGGCAACCAGCGGGCGCACCTCGCCCGGCTGGCCGCGTCGCTGCCCAACGTGCGCTTCCTGCCACCCGCGGAGGACGCCGAGTTCCCCGACATCCTCGCCGCGGCCGACGTGCTGACGGTGACCCAGCGGGCGTCCGTACTCGACATGAGCGTTCCGTCCAAGCTGACGTCGTACTTCGCGGCGGGGCGACCCGTCCTCGCCTCCGTCGCCGCTGCCGGCGGAACCGCGCAGGAGGTGCGCCGCTCCGGGGCGGGCGTGCTCGTGCCCCCGGAGGACCCCGCCGCTCTCGCCGGGGCCGTGCGGCAGCTCGCAGCGGACCCGGACCGTGCCGAGGAGCTCGGGGCGCGCGGTCCCGCCTACGTCGACGGCCGGCTCAGCCGCACCGCGGGACTCGCCCGCATGACGGAACTGCTCGAGGAAGCACTGACGGCGGACGGTTCCGCCGCGAGGGAGGCACGCCCGTGAGGGACGGCGGACCCGGCGACGCGGCAGGACGTGTCGTGCACCCCTACGACGAACCGGACCTGCTGCGGGAACAGTTCCGACAACTGCTCCGCTACCGCCTGATCATCACCCTCGGCGTGGTGCTCGGCGTCCTCGGAGGCGGCTGGCTGGCCGTCTCCCGCGGCGATTCCTACACCGCCGTGACCGAGGTCGCCCTGCGCTCCGACACCAAGGCGCTCCAGGAGACCGGCAGCGGAGGCGACGTCAGCATGGCCTCGGAACGCCGCACGGCGCTCAGCAAGATCGTCTCCCGCCGGGCGGCCCGGAAGCTCGGAGCGACTGCCGACCGGTCCGAGGAGCTGGCGAAGGACCTCCAGGTGACGAATCCGCCCAACACCTTCGTGCTGGAGTTCTCCAGCACCGCCGACTCGCCGGCCGCCGCCGCCCGCCGGTCGGACGCCTTCGCCCGGGCCTACCTCGCCCACCGCAAGCAGGAGACCGACGACCGCCTCGCCCACATGGTGCGCGCCTACCAGGAACAGCGGAAACCGCTCATCACCGAACGGGACCGCCTCGCGGACCAGTTGGACTCCCTCGGCTCCGGCGACGGATACGACTCCGTCGTGGCCTCGCACACCTCCCTCGTGGGGCGCATCGCCGACATCGACGGGGAGATCAACCATCTCCGCGCACTGGACACCACGCCCGGCAGCATCGTGTCGGAGGCGACTCCGCCCGAGGCACCGTCGGGACCGGGCCTTCCCGCGCTGGTCGGGCTGGGAGCGATCGTCGGTGTCGGGCTCGGTCTGCTCGCGGCATGGGTCCGGCTGGTGTTCGACCCCACCGTGCGGTCCTCCGGCGATGTCGTTCGGGCACTGCGGGCACCGGTCCTGGGGGTGCTGCCGCGGCGCCGGCGCGGAGCGCCGGTACCGCTGCTCGCGGAGGGCCGGCTGGCCGAGGAGTACCGTTCCGTCGCCTTCCGGCTCGCGTACGACGAGACCTTCGCCCGCCGCAGGCGGCTGCTGGTCGTGGCTCCCCGCGGGGGCATCGGCACGGTGCTGGGGGCCGCGGTGAACCTCTCCGCGTCGTTCGCCGAGATGGGCAAGGACGTCCTGCTGGTCGAGGCCAACCTGCGGACCCCGGTGCTGAGCGAGGAACTCCAGCACGTCGAAGGCATGCGGCCCGCCTGGTCGCAGCACGAGGGCGACGGGCCCGCCGACTGGCCGACGGGCAGGCGGGTCCCCATCGACGCGGGCGAGTCCGGCGTGTTCGACCTGGTGCCGGGACGCCGGGTGCGCAACGTCCCGCGTGCCCTCACCTCGTCCCCCGCGACCCGTCTGATCGGCCAGGCGGACGCCCGCAACGCGGTCCTCGTCGTGGTCGCCCCGGCCGTCCTGTCGTACGCGGACGCGATAGCCCTCACGGACCGGGTGGACGCGGTGCTGGTGGTGTGCGATCCCCGCGAGGTGCGCCGGGACGACCTCAACCGGGTCCGTGAACTGGTCGTCGGCGCCGGGGGCGTGCTGCTCGGCGCCGTGCTCCACTCGGAGGGCACCGGTGCCCGGGAGACCGCACCGGACGCCGCGCGCCGCTCCGGACGGCGGCGCAGCCCCGACGGCCCCGCCACCCCCCGCCCGGCCCCGGACCGTCAGCCCTCGGTCACCCGCGAATGGGACCGCAGGCAGCGCGGCGAGGACCCCGGCGGACGGGAACCGCTGTCCGCGCGGGAGGTCGGCGTCGACACCGTCGGCCTGCGGGTCGTCGACCGCGCGGACGTCGAGGACCGCGCCCCGCGCGGGTGAGCGCGTCCTCCGGGCCGGGCCCCCGCGGCACCCGGACCGCCCTGGTGTGTTCGGTCGCGGACCAGGGCGTCACGGCACTCACGAACATCGCCGTCCTGCTGGTGGCGGCCCGCCGGTCCACCGCCGACGGGTTCGCCGTGTTCTCCGTGGTCTACCTGGTCTTCACCGTCCTGCTCGGCCTGACCACCGCCTACGTCGGGCAGGCCCTTGTGCTGGAACGGGGCTCCGCGCAGGGCGTGCGCACGGCCTGCCGGTCCGCGGTCTCCTTCACCGGCCGGGCCGCGGTCGCCGTGGCGATCCCGGCCGCGGTCCTGCTGTTCCCGGCCGTTGGCCCGGGGCGGCCGCTGGCCGGGGGACTGCTCGGCCTCGCCCTGGTGCTGCCCGTCGTCCTGCTGCAGGACTCCCTCCGGTACGCCTTCTCCGCCCTCCGCCTGCCGCACCTCGCCCTCACCGCCGATCTGCTGCGGCTGCTCGCCGCCCTCGCGGTGCTCACCGCCCAGCCCCACCGGCCGGAACCGTTCCGGCTGGTGACGGCCTGGGGACTCTCCGCCCTTCCCGCACTCGTCGTCGGACTTCTGCTCCTCGCCCCGCGACTGAAGGGGGCCGCTGCCGAACCCTCGCGCCACCTGCGCCGCGGGCACCTCGGAAAACGGTTCGCCGTGGAGTTCGCCGTCGGCAACGCGGGCACCCAACTGGCCGTCGTGGGGCTCGGCCTGTGGGCCGACGCGCTCGCCGTCGGGGCGCTGCGCGGCGCCACCGCGCTCTTCGGCCCGCTCAACGTCCTGTTCAACGCGGCGAACGGATTCGGCCCGCCCCTGCTGTCGCGGGTCGGCGGGGAAGGCCGGACGGCACGCGTGGCGGCAGCCACCGGGGCCGTGTTCGCCTGTACCGCCGCCGCCTGGGCGGTGGTGCTCGCGATACTGCCGGACACCGTCGGGGAGATGCTGCTCGGCGCCACCTGGGCCGCGTCCTCCTCGCTGCTGCCCGCCACCGGGAGCCAGTACGCCGTGATGGGGCTGGGTACCTGCGCCCTGTTGTCGCTGCGGGTGCTCCGCCCCCGGGCGACGCTGCCGCTGCAGGTGGTCTTCTCCACGCTCTCCGTCGGCCTGCTGCTGGGCGGCTATCTGCTGGGCGGTGTGACGGGGGCCGCCTGGGGCCTGTGCGCGGGCTCCGCCGCCAAGGCGCTGGCCGGGTGGTCGCGCACGCACCGGGTGGTGCGCGCGGCATCCCTCAGCGCAACGACCGGCGCGGGGACGGGCGGAAGGTCGTGACCAGGGCGAGGCACAGCACCGCGACGGCGATGCGCCCGGCGGCCTGCAGCAGCGGCCCGCGCAGCAGGATGAAGCTGTAGCCGGCGAGGAGCGGGACCACCACGGCCGTCACGTTCCCCGGCCGGGTGTCCTCCACGGTCGCGGCGACGTAGCGGCGGTCCGTCCTTGCAGCCGCGTACCCCAGGCCGAGAAAGCCCAGGCCCATGCCCGGAGGGCCGAAGTCCAGCCACAGTTCGGACCAGAGAGGGGCGGAGAGGTTGGTGTTGTCCATCCCCATCCACTCGCCGACCCGCACCCCGGAGTCCTCCGGCTTCCCCTCCCAGGCCGACCGGGGGACGAAGAAGAGCAGGGTCCCCGCCAGCTGCCGGCCATAGCTGTGCCCCTCGCCGGACTCGGCGAACGACACCGTGTTCGCGAACATGCCGGTCTGGTCGTAGTCCTTCAGCGTCAACGGGGCCAGTACGGAGGCCGTTTCCCGTTGCGGCCCGCTCTCGGCGTAGCGGAACCGGTCCGCGAACGGGAACAGCACCAGAGCCGTCACCGCACCCAGCGCCAGCGCATTCCGGTACATCACGGGGCTGCGGGGGAACGCCGTGAACAGCAGCGCGAACAGCACCGTGAGGAACCAGTAGCGGGGGTTGGAGACGGGGTTGTTGACGACGGCGTTCACGCCCAGCATGAGCGTCCACAGCAGCGGCACCAGCGGGGTCCGCCGGGCCGGGCGGGACGTGACGAGCCAGCGGGTGAGGAGCAGCAGTGCCAGCAGCGCCGGAACGGTGCCGAAACCGCGCAGCAGCGCCGAACCGGCCTGCGACGGGGCTGCCGATCCGGCAGCAGGGGCGACGGCCTGCGCCAGGCTGTCGCCGATCTCCTCGCGGCTGCTGAAGAACACGCCGGGGCCGCCCAGTTGCATCACGAACAGGGCACTCGCGGCGCACGCGAACCCCACCAGGAGCCAGAGGCGTCCGCGGTGCACCGACGCTTCCGGCCGGGGCGCCGTGGCACGGAGCGACGGCCTGTGCCGCGCCAGCAGGGCACCGAGGTCGAAGGCGACCACCCCGACCAGCACCAGCGCGATGGCGAGCACGGTGTGCGCCCTCGGTCCCACGACGGGAGTCGGCGTGCGGTCCAGCACGAGCTGGGCGAGCGGCGCGATGCCCATCGCGATGTACACGAACAGCCAGAACGCCCCCTGTACCAGCCGTCTGCGGCTCGCCAGGACCATCGCGGTCAGCCGGGAGCCGGCGTAGGCGCAGAGTGTCAGCTGCAGCCAGAACGCCTCGTCGTGCGGGCCTGGCCCGGTCTGCGCCGCTACCCAGCCGGGCAGCACCACGACCATGGCGAGGGCGAACGGGACCGCGAGCGCGCGGGACAGTGCCGCTCTCGGCCCGGCCGGAGCGGTAGCCCGTCCCGGATCGCTCCGTGCCTCGACGGCCACGACGCCCCCCCTCCGCCCCGTCCTGTCCGGTCCTGTCCGCAGTGTAGTGATCCGCTGACGGAGTGCGTGCGCCGTGACTAAGCTGCAACGGACGGACGCGGCACCGGCCTTCGGGCCGAGCCGCACTGGGGGAGGGGAGTCCCGTTGAGGGTTCTGCACGTCGTCACACTGCACACGCCCACGCACGACTTCGGCGGCCCGACACGGGTGGCGCTCAACCTCTCGCGCGGGCTGCGGCAGCGCGGTGTGCACAGCGCGATGGTGGCCCTCGGCGAGGGGTTCGACGGCGCCATGCCCCGGGTCGTGGACGGCGTGCCGGCCCGCCTTTTCCCTGCGCGGCACGTGCTGCCGCGGTTCGAGGTCAGCGGCATCACCTCGCCGACCATGCTGGCACGCGCCGGCAGCCTCGTGCGCTCGGCGGACGTGGTGCACGTCCACCTGATGCGCGACCTGGTCACGCTTCCTTTCGCGCTGGCCGCGCTGGCCTGCGGCCGTCCGCTGGTGCTCCAGACGCACGGCATGGTCGATCCGGGGCGCAACAGGGTGGCGCGGCTGGTGGACGTCCTCGGACTGCGGCGCGTCCTCGAACGGGCCGACGCGGTGCTGCACCTGACCGAGCAGGAACGGCGCGACACCGCTGCGGTGGTCCCCGGGGGGCGCATGGGGCCGGCGTACCGGCTCGTGAACGGCGTGCCGCTGCAGGAACGGCGCCCGGTGCGGGAGGGCGGGCCGGCGACGGTGCTCTACCTGGCGCGGATCCAGGAGCGCAAGCGCCCGCAGGACTTCGTCTCGGCCATCCCCACCGTCCTCGCCGCCCGCCCGGACACCCGCTTCGTCATGGCCGGCCCCGACACCGGCGCGATGGCGGACGACCTGCTGGCCCTCGCCCGGAAACAGGGAGTGGCGCACGCCCTGGAGTACGTGGGCCCGCTGGACCACGAAGCGGTGAAGGCACAACTGCGGGCCTCCGACGTGTACGTGCTGCCGTCGATCGTCGAGCCCTTCGCGGTCTCCGTGCTGGAGGCGATGTCGATCGGCGTGCCGGTCGTCGTCACCCGCACCGGCGGCCTCTCCCCGGACGTGGAAGCGGCGGGCGCCGGGCGTCTGGTGGACAGCAGCCCCCGGGCCGACAACGGGGAGCGTGTGGGGAAGGCGATCCTCGATCTGCTGGAGCCGGCCGCGAACGCGCGGGCGTCGGCCGCGGCGCACACGCTCGTGCGGGACAGTTTCACCCTGGAGGGTGTCGTCGACACCCTCCAGGATGTCTACGCCCGTGCACTCACCCGGGCCGGGCGCCGCTGACGCGCCGGAACTCCCGGGCCTTCACTCCGATCTGCCAGCGGTAGAAACTCATCGCCAACGCGTAGTCGAGCCCGGCCCGGCCGTCGAGGAAGCCGCCCTTGCAGAGGTATCCGTAGGCGAACGACAGGAACGGTTTGAACGGGGCACGGTGGAACAGCTGCCCCTGACGCGTCTTCGCCCGGCGGATCTGCTCCCGCACGTCGGGACGGACCTCCAGCCACGCTTCCCAGTCCGCGTAGCGGTTGTGGCGCGTGAACCAGGTGTGCACAGGGTCCCTGTCGTGGTGCTCCAGAGTGCCGCGGAGCCTGGCGACCGGATCGGCGAGGGCCTGGTAGTGGCCCTCCACCTCGCCCATGCCGGGTGCCGCGAGGTCGTCCGGTTCCGGGAAGCGGCAGCGTGTGCGGTCCAGCAGCGCCCGCTTGACGATGGTGTAGCCGTGCCGGAGGCGCCGGCCGGCGAACCAGTACCCGAGCGGGATGTCGAACGCCGCGGGACGCAGCGTCTTCCCCGGCGGCACGGCGAAGACCTGCCGGAGCTCCGCGAGCAGTTCCCGGCTGACCCGTTCGTCGCCGTCGAGGTGGAGCAGCCAGTCGATGTCGGGCCGGACGTTGTCCAGGCACCACTGCTTCTTCTTCGGGTACCTCCCGTCCCAGGTGTAGGGGACCACCTCCGCGCCCGCCTTCTCGGCCAGGGCACAGGTGTCGTCCGTGCTCCCGGAGTCGACGACGACGACCGCACGGAAGTGGTCCACGACGGAGCGGACCGCCGCCGTGATGTTCTCGGCCTCGTTCAACGTCGGTATCGCCACGACGACGGGCAGTCTGTCCACGGGGTCCCTCCTCATCGGCCGGTGAGGCCGGCGGCCTCGAGCAGCGGTTCGTGTTCCGGGCAGAGCTGGACGACGGCGTCCACCGGGTCGGCGATCTCTCCGGACCTCAGGGCCGAGACGGCGGCCTGGCGGTCCACCTCCACGGTCCGGGTGATCCGGTCGCACACGGCCTGTCCGGCCTCCAGCACTGCCGCGGGATCCGTGCCCCGCGGCACCCGGTCGACGAGGTACTTCTTCTCCTTCCGCGTGAAGCTGCCCGTTGCGGGGGTCAGTTCGGACTTCGGTACGGAAGGCGGGTCCTTCGAACCGTCCCCGGACGACGGGGTCCCGGTCGGCGCGGCCCCGGGACCGGTCGACGGATCCCGGCTGCCGCCCCCGGCCCCTCCGGAAGGTCCGTGGGTGCTGACCGGACCGGTTCCCGTGCTCGGGGCCCGCTCCGGGGCGGGTGCCGCAGTGTCGGCGCCGCACGCTGTTCCGGATGCCGCCACGGCGGCGGTCAGGACGGCGGCCGCCACGGCGTTCCGGATTCCCCGCCCGGTCATGACTTCTCGAAGGTCAGCGTGAGCCGGGGACCGCGGGGGCTGCCGGCCTCGTGCGCCCACAGCCACAGGCTGTCGGTGCCGGTACTGGTCAGTGCCAGGTCCGCCGGGCCGTCCAGCGATTCGGAGAGGCCGCCGGGCGCCAGCTCCACCGGGTTGGCGGTCTGCAGCTCCGAGGGCGATGCGAGGGTGCCGAGCACCGTGCTGCCCAGCGCGGGCCGGGACGCGTACGTGGTGCCGGTCTCGGACCAGTCGCCCGTGACGGGAACGACGGTGTGGGTCGACGCCGATCCCGCATAGGAGTCGCCGCTGGTGGTGACGGTGAGCGTGGCGCCGGTCAGCTCCATGCCGTCCGGGGCCGCGGGCAGGTCGAACCGCAGGTACGTCTCGTACGGCGAGTCGCCGCGGACCGCGAGCTGCTGGTGCGTGCCGTAGTCGGAGGAGGTGGCGGCCCCGTTCACGTACGTGTCCGCGGTCGCCTCCACCTCGACGGTGAGCTGCGAGGGGCTGCCCGGTGTGGTGACCGAGGCGCCCTGCGAGGTGTTGCTGACGTTGGCGTCGTCCGCGTCGGCCGCGGTCACCCGGTAGGTGTAGCTGGTGCCCGAGTCCACTCCGGTGTCGGTGAACGACAGGGTCGGGCGGTCCCAGAACAGCGAGTCCGCCGTCTCCGTGTGGACGGGGGTGGCGGAGCCGTTGCGGTAGACCCGGTACGTCAGTGCACTGTCGTCCTCGTCGAGCGAGGCTCGCCAGCTCACCTCGACCCCGTCCGCGGTGTTCCGTGCGCTGACCTCGTCCGGCACCGAGGGAGCGCCGGTGTCGGGTCCCGAGGCGAAGCGCACCAGACCCTGCTGCTTCATGTTGCCGTGCGTGACGATGCGCGTGAACTCGCCGCCCACCCACATGTAGTCGGTGCCGCCGGAGGAGGAGACGACCATGGCGCGGGGACCGATCTGTTCTGTCCCCGCCGGACCGTCGTCGGTGTCCGGGAACCAGCTGAGCAGCGGAGCCGGATCGTGCACCGACTCGGCCAGCAGGTGCTGCCGCTCGTGCAGTTCGTCGAACTCGCCCATGCTGCTGCAGTCGTGCGCGTGGGAGGAGCTGTACAGCACCTCGCGGTGCACGACGACGGACTGTGTCGCGCCCAGGCAGGTGTCCCGCCAGCGCTGCCCGAAGTCGTCGAGGTCGAGGGCGATGCGTCCGTCGAAGACGCCGCTGCCCGTCCCCTCGTTGGCGGTGTAGATCCCGTTCGGGTCGGCGGCCAGACCCTTCACCACCGACGTGCGCGGGAGGAAGCCCCAGCCGTACCGCTTCGTCAGTTCCCCGGTCGCCGCGTCGACCACGGCCAGGGCGTGGGAATAGCGGTTCTGCACGTAGAAGAAGTCGCCGCCCAGGACGACGTCTTCGCCGTCCGGTGTGACCTGCAGTGCTCTGCCCACCTCGTCGGCGTCCGGGTCCCAGGGCTCGAGCCCGCCCGAGGTGCCGACCGCTGCGTAGAAGCCCCGGTCCCGGTTCTCCACGGAGGTGAAGTCGCCGCCCAGGTAGACGGTGTCTCCGGTGACGGCCAGGGCCCGCACGGTCGCGGAGACCGCCACCTTGAAATCGGTCCGGACCGAGCAGTCCGAGAGGTCCACCGCGGCGAGGTTGCTGACGGACTCGCCGTTCACCGCCCCGAACCGGCCGCCCGCGTAGAGGGTGCGGCCGTCCGGGGACACGGCAAGGGCGCGGACGGTCGCGGTGCCGCTCCCGATGGTGAACGACAGGTCGCAGCCCGCGGCGGGTGCGCCCGTCGCGGCGTCCAGGGCGACGAAGTTGAGCGCCCCCTGCTCCTGCTGCCCGGGCTCCGCACCCGGTGGCCGGACCGCGGAGAACGTGCCGCCCGCGTAGACCACCCCGTGCGACTGGGCCAGGGCCCACACCACGCCGTTGGTCTGCCACGTCGGCAGATCGTCCGCGGTGAACGCCACGGGCGGGGTGACGGCCTCCGCCTCCGGCGCGCCCCCCGCCTGGGCGCCCGTCCACAGCGCCGCCGTCAGGACCAGCAGCGTCCCGAGCGCGGTCCGCCGCCGGCGTCCGCCGCCGCGTCGTCTCCGACTGTCCATCGCCTGCACCTCGTTCGTGGTTCCGTCGTGTGTAGGTACGCGGGTGCGACTGCGCGCCCGCGGGGGCCGGAGTGACACCCCGGCCCTCGGTTCAACGATCGATGCGGACCGTCTCGCCGGAGAGTTCCGCCTCCAGGGCGCTGATGTCCGCCTCGACCATCACCCGTGCCAGTTCGTGCCACAGCACCTGCGGCTTCCAGCCCAGGGCCTCCTCCGCGCTGCGGGGGTCGCCGATCAGCGCGTCGACCTCGGTGGGGCGTTCGTAGGTGGGGTCGAAGCGCACGTACTCCTGCCACTCCAGTCCCGCGGCGCCGAAGGCGGCGCCGAGGAAGTCGCGCACCGACGCCGCCTCGCCGGTCGCCACCACGTAGTCGCCGGGTTCGTCGTGCTGGAGCATGCGCCACATGGCCTCGACGTACTCCGGTGCGTACCCCCAGTCGCGCACCGCCTCCAGGTTCCCCAGGTACAGGTGCTCCTGGAGACCTGCGCGGATGCGGGCCACGGCGCGGCTGATCTTCCGTGTCACGAAGGTCTCACCGCGGCGCGGGGACTCGTGGTTGAAGAGGATGCCGTTCACGGCGAACAGGTCATAGGCCTCGCGGTAGTTGACCGTTGACCAGTAGCCGAACACCTTCGCGCAGCCGTACGGGCTGCGCGGGTGGAAGGGCGTCCGCTCGTTCTGCGGAGGAGGGGCCGAGCCGAACATCTCGGAGGAGGATGCCTGGTAGATGCGGGTCTCGATGCGGCTGGCGCGGATCGACTCGAGCAGGCGCAGCGTGCCCATGCCGGTCGCGTCACCGGTGTACAGCGGCGCGTCGAACGAGACCCGTACGTGCGACTGCGCCCCCAGGTTGTACACCTCGTCCGGCTGTATGTCCCGCAGCAGGTTGACCAGGGCGACGCCGTCGGTGAGGTCGGCGTGGTGCAGGACCAGGCGTCGGCCCGCGTCGTGCGGGTCCTGGTAGAAGTGGTCCAGCCGGGCCGTGTTGAAGGAGGAGGAGCGGCGCATCAGGCCGTGCACCGTGTAGCCCTTCGACAGCAGCAGTTCGGCGAGGTACGAGCCGTCCTGGCCGGTGATCCCGGTGATCAGCGCGCTCTTCGACATGGGCTCCCCTTGGTGGGTGGTGAAGCGGTGGAGTGGTGGAAAACGGGGTGATCCGTCAGTAGTCCGGCATACGGGGCGAGGGCCTGGCACAATCCCGTGCCATGACGCCTTCGATACCGCTGCTTCCGGCCCGCGCCCGGGTCTTCGTCGCCGGACACCGCGGGCTGGTCGGCTCCGCCGTGGCCCGCCGGCTCGCCGCCGAGGGACACGAGGTGCTCACCCGCCCCCGTTCCGCACTCGATCTCCGCGACGCCGAACGGACGGAACGTCATCTGCGGGACCTCCGCCCCGACGCGGTGGTGCTGGCGGCGGCCAAGGTGGGCGGCATCCTGGCGAACCGCGACCAGCCGGTGCCCTTCCTGGAGGACAACCTGCGCATCCAGTTGAGCGTGATCGCCGGGGCGCACGCGGCGGGGGTGCCGCGCCTGCTGTTCCTCGGCTCGTCGTGCATCTACCCGAAGCACGCGCCGCAGCCGATCACCGAGGACGCGCTGCTCACCGGCCCGCTGGAGCCGACGAACGAGCCCTACGCCCTCGCCAAGATCGCCGGGATCACCCAGGTGCGCGGCTACCGTCAGCAGTACGGTGCGTCGTACGTGAGCGCCATGCCGACCAACCTGTACGGGCCGGGCGACAACTTCGACCCGTCGACCTCGCACGTACTGCCCGCACTGATCCGGCGTTTCCACGAGGCTCGTGCGGCCGGCCGCAGCGAGGTGGTCCTCTGGGGCACCGGAACACCGCGACGGGAGTTCCTGCACGTGGACGACCTGGCGCGGGCGTGCACCCTCCTGCTGCGGGAGTACGACGACGACGCGCCGGTCAACATCGGCTGCGGAGAGGACCTCACGATCCGCGAACTCGCGGAAACCGTACGGGAGGTCGTCGGTTTCGAGGGCGGGATCGCGTTCGACTCGGACAAGCCCGACGGCACCCCGCGGAAGCTGCTGGACGTCTCCCGCCTGCACCGGCTCGGTTTCCGGCCGCGGATCCCGCTCGCGGAGGGCATCCGGGACACCTACGCGTGGTGGCTGGGCCGGCAGGGCCACGCCGGGGGATGAGGGTCGCACGGTCTAGTACGCTCCGCGTCCGGCGAGCACGGCGCGGAACGTACGGGCCAGCACGTCCAGGTCGGTCGTCAGGGACCAGTTGTCGGCGTACCGCAGGTCGAGTGCGAGGCCCTCGTCCCACGAGAGGTCCGAACGCCCGCTCACCTGCCAGGGGCCGGTCATGCCGGGCTTCACACCGAGGCGGCGGAGTTCGACCGCGCCGTAGGAGTCGACCTCGCCGGGCAGCGGTGGACGGGGGCCGACCAGGGACATCTCCCCGCGCAGGACGTTCAGCAGTTGCGGCAACTCGTCCAGCGAGGTGCGGCGCAGCACCCGGCCGACGCGGGTGACGCGCGGATCGCGGCGGATCTTGAACAGCGGGCCGTCCTGCTCGTCCGCGGCGGCAAGGGCGGGGCGCAGTTCCTCGGCCAGCGGCACCATCGACCGGAACTTCCACATCACGAAGCGGCGGCCCCCCTGGCCCACCCGGACCTGGCGGTACAGGGCCGGTCCCGGCGAGTCCAGCCGGACGACGGCGGCGACCAGGGCGAGCAGGGGCGCCAGCAGCAGCAGGCCCAGCGCCGCGCATGCCCTGTCCGCCAGGTTCTTCACGGCCGACTGCAGGCCGTCCCGGACGGGAGGAGCGATGTGGAGCAGGTTCAGCCCCGCGACGGCTGCGGTCCTGACCCTGCGCAGTGCCACCTCGGTCAGTCCCGAGGCGACGACGAGCGGAAGCCCGGCATCCTGCACGGCCCAGGTGAGCCGCCGCAGCCGTTCACCCGTGAGTGCAGTCCCCGGCACGACCAGCACCGTCTCGGCAGCGTGCCGGTCCACCGCCGCCAGGACCGCTTCGCCGTCGCCGGACCCGTCGTCGTGGAGGCGCCCCGCGCGCGGGACGCCGCTCGGCAGTTCCGCCACGCCGCCTGCCGTGACCGCTCCCACCACCACGTAGGCGTGGTCGGTGCCGCCCGCCAACTGCTCGACGACGCGGTCCACCGGCCCGGCCTCGCCCACCACCAGGGCGCGGTGCAGCGCCTGCGCCGCGCGCCGCCGGGCCTTCAGGTGGCGATGCGTCAGCGTGCCGCACAGGCCGGTCAGCACGGGCGCCGGGGCCAGTGCGAGCAGGGCCGTGCCGGGAGCCGGGCCCTCCTCCGTGAGCACCTGCAGCACGGCGAGCAGGCCGAGCAGCGTGAGCCAGTCCTGGAGTGCGAGGAGCACGCCCCGCGACTCGCCGACCGACTCCCGGGCGTAGCGGCGTCGGGCGGCCCTCACCGCCGGCCAGATCGCCGTGGTGAGCAGGGCGGCGGCCACGGGCCGCGGCTGCCCGGTGCCACCGAGGACGAGGAGGACCGGCAACGCGGTCCCGGACACGTCGGTGGTCAGGGCGGCGGGCACGTACCAGCGTGCCTTCCGCCGTTCCCCGCGGAAGCCGCTTCTTCGGCGTCCCGCCCCTCGCGGAGCGGGTCTGTTCGTCCGGCGTCCGCCTTCGGAAAGACCCAGCGCGTCGCGCTGCATGTACCCCCCACGTCCTGGACCGTCGACGTCGGTGCGCCGCCTGCTTCCCCGACAGGCGGCGCACCAACGCGGTACAACGGCAGTGACCTTAAGTCATATGAGCGCCGTGTCTCCGGCGTTTGCGGAAGATTCTCTTCGATGTCCGAAAACGCGCGTTCCTGTTCCTTCCGTTGCGGGCGGCCCCATCCGTCCCACTGGTCCCGGCGGCGGCCCGCCCCACCCCGCCGGCACGCCGGATCGAGCGGATACGCCGGCCGGTTCCGGGTACTCCGGTCGCCGTCCCCCGCACGACGTCAGGAGAGGCCCGGCATGTCGCTGTCCCCGTCCCGTTCCGCAGCACCTCCCGAAGCCACGCCGGCGACCGGCCCGCCCGGGGGAGAGGAGGAGACGCGCGGCACGGTGTACGTCGCGCTGGCCGCCAACCTCGCGATCGCGGCGGCGAAGGTCGTGGGCGGCGTCCTGAGCGGTTCCTCGGCCCTGCTGTCGGAAGCGGCCCACTCCGTCGCCGACAGCCTCAACGAGGTCTTCCTTCTCGCCTCGCTGCGGCGCAGCCGCAAACGCCCCGACCGGAAACACCCGTTCGGCTACGGCAAGGAGCGGTACTTCTGGTCGCTGCTGGCCGCCGTGGGCATCTTCGTGACGGGCGGTTGCTTCTCGTTCTACC
This sequence comes from Streptomyces callyspongiae, assembly GCF_047200695.1. NCBI lineage: Bacteria > Bacillati > Actinomycetota > Actinomycetes > Kitasatosporales > Streptomycetaceae > Streptomyces > Streptomyces callyspongiae. The sequence continues at coordinate 106,238 of NZ_JBJZOM010000009.1, read as the reverse complement.
AGGGCGTCGAGGCCCTCGGCAGCACCTCGGACAGCCCCTCCGGCGGCTACGCCGTCGCCCTCGCGGTCCTGACCGTCGCCGGGCTCGTGGAAGGCGCCTCACTCGCCAGGGCGCTGTGGCAGGTCCGGCGCGAAGCCGCGGCGAACGGGCGCAGGTTCGTCCGCCAACTGCGCCTCACCGACGACCCGGCGCTCCGCACCGTCCTCGGGGAGGACGGTGCGGCCGTGGCCGGTGTCGTCATGGCCCTGGTGGGCGTGCTCGGGCACCTGATCACCGGCGACGCGGCATGGGAGGGCGGGGCCTCCCTGGGGATCGCCGCGCTCCTCGTCTACGTCGCCCACCGCCTGGGGAAGGAGGCCCGCGGCCAGCTCATCGGAGAGGCACTCGGACACCGGACCCAGCAGGAGATCCACGACTTCCTCACCCGGCAACCCGAGATCGACGAGGTCACCGCACTCCTCACGATGCGCCTCGGCCCCGGAGCCGCGCTGCTCGCGGCCCGCGTCGACCTGGTCGGTGGCACCGACAGCGAAGAGGTCGAGGACGTCTGCGTCCGCATCAAACGGGAGCTCGCCCACCGGTGGAGCGAACTCGACCACGTGTTCCTCGACATCACCGACGCCCGGTCGGCCCGCCGCTCCGGCCCGACCCAAGCCTGACCCCGGGGACCGGCCGGCCCGGTCCCCGGCGACTACGCGGTGAAGGAGTCCGGGTCCGCCGCCTTCCAGTCGGACGCCCAGTCCTCGGGAGGAGTGCCGAGCAACTCCCCCGGAGCGAGGCGCGGATACACCTCGTCGCTCGCGCGGACGGTGACCGCGTCGACCCTGCGGCGCAGCATGTGCGGCCGCAACTCGTCGGGGTGCCGGACCCCCATCGCGCCCATGATCCGCAGCGCGGAACGCACGGTCGCCTCGTGGTAGCGCCGGACCCGGGCGGACTTGTCCGCCACGTCGAGGGCGCGGGCGCGCCGCGGATCCTGCGTCGCGACGCCCACCGGGCAGGCGTTCGTGTGGCAGCGCTGCGCCTGGATGCACCCCACGGCGAACATCATCGCGCGGGCCGCGTTCGTGAAGTCGGCGCCGTGGATGAGGCGTTTCACGATGTCCGCACCGGTGGCGACCTTTCCCGAGGCGCCGATCCGGATACAGTCCCGCAGCCCCGTCCCCACCAGCGCGTTGTGCACCGTCAGCAGCCCCTCGGTGAGGGGGTACCCGACGTGGTCGGCGAACTCCGGCGGAGCCGCGCCCGTCCCGCCCTCCGCGCCGTCGACCACGATGAAGTCGGGGGTGACGTCCTCCTCCCGCATGGCCTTGCAGACGGCCAGCACCTCCCGGCGCGAGCCGACGCAGAGCTTGAAGCCGGTGGGCTTGCCGCCCGCCAGTTCCCGCATGCGGGCGACGAAGCGTACGAGTTCCCGGGGAGTGGAGTAGACGCGGTGGTACGGCGGGGAGACCACGGTCCGCCCCTCCGGGACGTCCCGCACCCGCGCGATCTCCGCGTTGACCTTGCTGCTGGGCAGCACACCGCCGATGCCCGGCTTGGCGCCCTGCGAGATCTTCAGCAGGACGCAGCGCACGCTGTCCTGGGACGCCTTGCGGCGGAACTCCTCCTCGTCGAAGCCGCCGTCGTCCGTCCGGCAGCCGAAGTAGCCGGTGCCGATCTCCCAGACGAGGTCGCCGCCGTGCCGGAGATGGTGGTCGGAGATGCCGCCCTCACCGGTGTCGTGTGCGAATCCGCCCTCCGCCGCACCCTGGTTCAGGGCGAGAACGGCATTGGCGGACAGCGAGCCGAAGCTCATGGCGGAGATGTTGAGGAGCGACATGTCGTACGGACGGGTGCAGCCGGGGCCCCCGACGCGCACGGTCGGCGGGGTCTCGGGCGCCTCGACAGGCGCCATGGAGGGGACGAGATACTCGTACCCCTCCTGGTGCACGGCGAGTTCCGTGCCGAACGGGTCCTCGGAGGACGTGCCCTTGGCCCGCTGGTACACCAGGCTCCGCACGTCGCGGGTGAACGGGCGTCCGTCGTAGTCGTGCTCGACGAAGTACTGCTGGATCTCCGGGCGGATGCTCTCCAGCAGGAACCGCAGATGCCCCACCACCGGGTAGTTCCGCAGCACCGAGTGCCGGCGTTGCACCAGATCGTGCACGCCGACACCGGCGAGCGACGCAAGGGGCACGGCGGCGCACAGCCACCACGGGGACACGAACAGCGCCGCGGCGACCGTACCGGCGGCCACCGCGGCGAGCCCTGCCACACATGCCTTTCTGATCACGAAGAAGACTCCTCGAAGGGTTCGCGCACTCCCGGCGCCCGAACGGTCGTTCTGCTGCACGGGTCCGCGTGCCCCGCGGTGCCGAGCGCACACGTGGAGCCGCGCGGTCAGGGAACGGGAGGCATCGGCCTCGTGGTGCGGGACGCCCGCCAACGGGAGGCCCGGTTCCCGTCGGCGCGCACGGTCCCCCGGGCGCGGGGGACGAAGAGGGGTGCGGTGACCTGCCGTGGCCCCGAGGGCGGCGCGGCAGGCCGCTTCCGGCGCCGTTGCGGCGCGACCGTTCCGTGGCCGGTGCCCGCCGGGCCGGACCGGAGGCGTTCGGCGCAGGCACGGGCGGTGGGGCGGTTCCGGGGAGCCGTGCCGGTCATCTCCGTCAGCAGCCCCCGCAGCGCGCCGGAGAGCCCGTCCGGCACCGCGGGAGCACGGTGCAGCCGTGCGACGGCGGACTCGAGAGGCGTCCCGGTGTAGGCCAGTTCACCCGTGAGGCACTCCAGCAGGACCAGGCCCAGGGACCAGACGTCCGACGGCGGGCCCGGTGGATCGCCGTTCACCTGCTCGGGAGACATGTAGGCCGCGGTTCCGCTCAGCACCCCGGCCCCGCCCGCCGGGTGCGGGGCTCCGATCCGGCGTGCGATGCCGAAGTCGACCAGATGCGGATGTCCGCGGCGGTCCAGCAGGATGTTCGACGGCTTCACGTCGAGGTGCACGATCCCCGCCCCGTGGACATGCGCCAGCACGCTTGCGAGCTGCTCCCCCAGACGCACCACTGCACCGGGGTGCAGCACCCCGTCCCGGAGCCGTTCGTCGAGGGTGACGCCGTCCACCAGGCCCATCACGACGTACGGTCGCCCCTCGTACAGCCCCGCGCCGTGCACGCCGACCAGCCCGGGATGGTCCAACCGGGCCAGCAGATCCGCCTCGTCCTCCACGCCCCGACGCAGCTGCGGTCCGCCGTCCGGCCGGAAGACCTTGACGGCGACGCTGCGGCCGAGGACGGTGTCGACGGCGCGCAGCACGTCCGCCGCGCCGCCGGAGCCGATGCGTTCCCCCACCAGGTACCGGCCGGCCAGCGTTCTGCCGGTCAGCTCGTCGCCGGACCGGCCGGAGGAGGGCCGTTCACCGGCAGGGGATGTCATGGAAAACCTCCGTACGGGCCGGACAAGTGCCGCGGTACGTCTCCGCGTTCTCTCGTGTGCCCGCCTTCGGCCCGGGCATCCGCCGGTTTCCGGCCATGCGCGGGCGCGGTCCGCCCTCCGGTGTCAACCCGGCCTGCGGAGCGTCAGGGCGAGGGTGTCGTCGGCGTGCAGCACCACCGACCGCATGTCCTCGGCGATGGCGCCGGGCACCTCGCGGATGGGGCGTCCGGAGTGGCGGCGGGCGGAAGCCGCAAGTCTCCGCTCGCCCTCCAGCGGATCGCGCCGGCTCTCGGTGAGGCCGTCCGTGTACAGCACGAGCAGGTCGCCCTCCCCGAGATGCGTGCGCAGCACGCTCTCGCTCCCCGGCATCGGGAACCCGATGCCGCGGCCCCGTACTTCCAGGAAGTCGGCCGCACCGTCGGACCGGACCACCAGGGCGGGCGGATGGCTGCCGTTGGCCAGCAGCACTTCGCCGCCCGCGGGATCGATGCGGACGATGAGCACCGTGGCCATCGCCTGGGCGTCCATGGCGCTCACGATCTCTCCGGCGCGCTCCACGAGCGTCTTCGGAGGATGCCCCTCGAGCGCGAGTGTCCGGACCGCATGGGTGACGTCGAGTGCGCTGCGGGTGCTGCGCACCCCGTGGCCGAGAGCATCGACGACGGTCACGTGGACGCTGCCGTCGGGGAGCACGAACCAGTCGTAGAGGTCGCCGCCGGTGGGCGCGTGGACGTCCGCCGGGACGTAGTGCACGGCGAGCTCCAGCCCCGGAACCGCAGGCGGGGCGGGGCGCAGCGCGTCCTCGAGCTCCTGCAGGATGCGTCCGTGCGCGCGCCGCAGTTGCTCGTCCCGCTCCTCCAGTTCGACGTAGAGCGCCACGACACCGCTGTTGGTCTCGGCCAGTTCGTCGGTGAGGCGGCGGTGCTCCGAGCCGAGCGCGTCCAGGCGGCGCAGCACCTCCCGCACCTCCTCCTCCGCCGCTTCCGTTCCGTCCCGGGGAGTCCGCGCGACCGCTCCCTCGGGCCCGGGGGAGTCCGGGAGCCCCAGGTGCCAGGAGCACGAGCCGTCGGGGTGGTGCCGCACGGGCAGTGGGAGGTCGGTGACCGGGTCGGAGGCAGCGGCGGGTTGCGGGCTCAGCGTGAGCGTCAGGCCCGCCTTCGCCGCCGGATCCCCGGTCCGTTCCGCGGTGAGCAGGAACGCGTGCCCACGGTCCATGCGAGCACCGCACATCAGCGCGGCAGACGCGGTGAGCCTGGCTCTCGTCTCGGTCGGAAGACCATGCTCGGCGGACAACCTGCGTACGGCGGCGCGCAGTTCGCTCGGTGTACGGAAGGGGCCGTCGGTGATCATCGTGGTCCTGACAGGCTGAGTGCGGTGGCGTCGTCGCGGTGACGGCGGTGGTGGTGGGTCAGTGCGGCGGGGAGCAGCGGCGGTGGCAGGCGCAGCAGGAACCCGTCCGTCCGGCGTGCCCACCGGGACTCGATGCCGTCGCTGTGCATCACGGTGACCTGCCCGGACGCCAGCGGGAGGGTGTGGGTCCGCGGGGTCGGCATGTTCCAGCCCACGATGCCGGGCCTGCCGTCCACGCTGCGTTCGATCTCGTGGGCAGAGAGCAGGCACAGGCGGATGTTGCCGACCCCGCAGTACTCCGCACGGCCCGGGGAGAGGCGGAGCAGGCCGACCGCCGCTCCCCGGGTGTGGCGCAGCGCCCGGTGCAGCGTCTGCATGATCCCGGTCAGCGGCTGGTCGTGGACGCCCCGCAGGGCACGCAGCGCGAGCCGGGCCGCCTGCGCGGCGTCCGCGCCGTGGCCCAGCCCGTCCACGACTGCTGCGGTGCAGCCGCCCTGGTCCGCCGGGTGCACGGCGTAGCCGTCTCCGCAGACGTCCTCGCCGCGGGCCGGCAGGCACACCGCCCCCGCCCGGTCCCCGGCCCCGGTGGGGGAGGGGACGCCGGGGCGGGTGATGCGGGCACCGGCGACCGTGCCGTGCCCCGGTCGGCTGCGGAGGGAGAAGCGGTCTGCGATCCGCCGTACGGCGCCGAGGCCGGTACCCAGCGTGCCGGTCGTGGAATAGCCGTCGACCAGGCAGCGTTCGGGCTCGGCCATGCCGGGCCCCCGGTCCACCGCGAGCACCTCGACGCCGACGGCGTCGGGCAGAGGCTGGACGTACACCACGCCGTCCACGGCGTGCTTGTCGAGATTGCTCGCCAACTCGCTGGCCACGGTGGCGGCCTGGTCGGGCAACGAGCCCGGCAGGCCGCAGTCCAGAGCTGCCCCCCGCGCCGTCGTGGCGGCGAGGTGCACGGCGCTGCGGTGGTCTATCGGCACGGCCGCGGTGACCGGGGGCGCGGTGGGCCTCCCGGTCACCGGGTCGCCCAACGCACCGCGGTGACGACCGTTCCGTCGCCGGGCGTGGAGTGCACCTCGAAGTCGTGCATGAGCCGTCGCGCCCCGCCCAGACCGTGCCCGAGGCCGGCGCCGGTGGTGAATCCGTCGGTGAGCGCGTCCTCGAGGTCGGGGATGCCCGGTCCGCGGTCGCGGGCGATCAGCCGCAGTCCCGCGGCGCCGTGCCGGCCCAGCCGCTCCACCGTCAGGGTTCCGCCGCCGCCGTGGATGTAGGTGTTGCGGGCCAGCTCGCTCGCGGCCGTCACCACGCGGGTCTGGTCGACCAGCGAGAAGCCGATGTCGACGGTGGCCGCCCGCACGGCGTGCCGAACCGTCAGCAGGTCCTGCTCGGTGCGGACCGGGAGGGTCTCGGGGCCGGTCCGCCCCCGAACGTGATGTTCTCCGCCGGCGGTGAGTCGTCCGCCGCCTCCTTCGCCCCTGGCCGGTTGCGGCGAGAGGGTCCCGTGGGACGTCACGCCGACGGCCCTCCGGCGGTGTTGACGGACTGCCGCCATCCCAGGGCGGCCATCCCCTGCTCCGCGTTCAAGGCCGTCTCCACTCCGTTCAGCTCGATGCCGAGTTCCACCAGTGTGATGGCGACGGTCGGCCGCATGCCGGCAACGATGACGCGCGCGCCGAGCAACTGTGCCATGCCGCTGAGCTCCATCAGGGTGCGTGCCACGAAGGAGTCGATGATCTCCACCCGTGAGATGTCGATCAGTACGCCGCTCGCACGTTCGGACGTGATGCGTGCCGTCAGCTCGTCGGCGAGGGCGAGGGCGGAGGTGTCGTCCAGTTCGTTGAGCAGGCCCGTGAGCAGCGTGCTGCCGAGCCGCAGGATGGGTACGGCCGACGGCGTCATGGGACCTCCTGCGAACCGTTGTTCTCACCGCCGGCGGCGGGGTCGGTCTCCGAGGGGCCGTCGTCGGACGGTGTGATTCTCAGCGCCGTCGCCAGCGCATCCGCCAGGTTGGCGCGTGTTGCCGTGTCCGAAAGGTCGATGCCCAGTTGCACGATGGTCTGCGCGATCGCCGGCCGGATCCCGCTGATGATGCATTCGGCGCCCATCAGCCGTACGGCCTTCACCGTCTGCATGAGGTGCTGTGCCACGGAGGTGTCCACCGTCGGCACGCCCGTGATGTCGATGATCGCCACGGCCGCTTCGTGCCGCTGGATGGCTTCCAGCAGGCTCTCCATCACCACCTGGCTCCGCGCGGTGTCCAGCGTGCCGATGAGCGGCACGGCGAGCACGTGGCGCCACAGGCGGACGACCGGGGTGGAGACCTCCAGGAGCTGCCTGCTCTGCCGCCGGATGATCTCCTCACGGCCCTCGACATAGGTCTCGAAGACGAGCGCCCCCGCGGAGTCCAGCAGCCGGTTGACCGTGAGCGTGGTCGCGAACATCTCGCGGGTCTGGAGTCCCTCCTCCTGCACGGCCTCGAGCAGGACCTCCTTCAGGGAGAGGATCGCGAGGGAGGTGGCCGTGGGCGCGCCTCCCGCCCGCGCGCGACGCAGCGACATCTCCGTGACCGCATCGGCCAGTCCGCGGTGCTCGCGGACGATCCGTTCGGCGGGGACCTGCAGCGACAGGCTGTCGGCGAGGGCGCCCACCAGGGCGTCCGACTCCTCCCGCAGATCCGCTTCCGCGAGGCCGCCGTCCACCACTTCCCGTCGGGACTGCAGTGCGACCCAGCGGTCCGCGATCTCCGCGCTGCGCTGCCGCAGCACCTCCAGCAGTTTCGCCCTCACCGTAGCCTCGTCGCTCCTCATCGCCGGCCTTTCGCCGTGACCCGCGCCAAACACTTGCCTCGCGGACACCTTTGCAGTCCTGGGAGATGGTAGCTGCGAGGCCTCGGCAGGGCGACCACGGGCCGACCAGCGGCCTTTCCGCCCGGCCGCGCCCGACCGGCGCGGGGAGTCCGCGGCGACTTCGTTGTTTGCCCTCCTTCCGGCGGGACACCAGGAGGATCAGTGCTTCGGACCAGGAGGCACCCCACGCGCCGTCGCGCGCACCCTCCGGGCCCGGGGTGCGCCGTGGCGGCTTTCGGTACCTGTCCGGATACGAGATGTGCGAGGAGAGCCTTCCCGATGACCGCCGTGCGCCTGCCTGCCGGGCCCCGACGCCGCCACGAGAACACCCCCGACACCGCCCCGCTGTTCGCCCGCCTCTCCGGCCTTCCCGCGGGGCCGCGGCGGGAGGCACTGGTCGACGAGCTGGTACGCGCCTGGCTCCCCCTGGCACACCGGCTGGCCCGCCGGTTCCGCGACCGCGGGGAGACCCTGGAGGACCTCCGGCAGGTGGCTGCGCTCGGGCTGGTGAGGGCCGTCGAGCGGTTCGACCCGGCACGGGGAAGCACGTTCGAGCAGTACGCCGTGCCGACGATCGTCGGCGAGATCAAGCGCCACTTCCGCGACCACACCTGGGACGTCCACGTGCCCCGTCGGGTGCAGGAGTTGCGCAGGCGGGTCCGCACGGCCCTGGGAGAGCTCGCCGTCTCCGTCGACGACCGTGTGCCGGATGTCGCCCGGATCGCCCGGCAGGCCGGTATCAGTGAGGACGAGGTGGTCACCGGGCTGGGGGCCATGGGCAGCTTCCGTGTCCTGTCCCTGGAAGCCGCGGTGGGAAGCCCGGGACAGGACGAGCACTACACCCTCGCGGACACCCTGGGAGAGCCCGAGCACCGGTACGACGTCGTACTCGCCCGTGTGGCGGTGCAACCCCACCTCGCCGGGCTGCCCGAGCGCGAGAGGCGCGTCCTGGCGATGCGCTTCTTCCACGGCATGACGCAGGCCCGCATCGGCGCGGAACTCGGGCTCTCGCAGATGCAGGTCTCACGTCTGCTGTCCCGCAGCTGCGCCCGGATCCGTGCCGCTGTCGAGTCCCCCGCGGCCGACGTGCCGGCCGCCGCCTGACCTCCCGCCCCGTCGGTCGAACACCGAAGCGAAAGGACGATCCCGTGCTCATGGCACACCCGGCGGTTCTCGCCGATCTGCTCGAGCAGTACGAGACCCTGGTCTCCCTCGGTGCCGCGGAGGGCGGCCCCGAGGCTCGCAGACGCCTGCACGACGTTGCCCGCTCCCTCTGCGTGGCCACCGGCACCGCCGACGTCCGCGCGGCCGCGGTGGCCGCCCGGTACGGACTGCCCGGAGCCCGCACGGAGGACGACTCCGTCCTTGCCGGGCGGCGGTCACCGGCCGCTGCCGCACCCGAACCCGCACGCCCCTGAGCAACGAGGAACACCCGCATGACCGAGAAGAACACCGAGACCGGCGCCTCCGGCCCACGGCGGGCGGCCGCCCTGGGCCACCGTGCCCGGACCGTCCAGTGGGTGCATCGGGCCGTCGGCGCCGACGGCCACGAACGACACACCGTGCTGATGGTGGTCAAGAGCGCACTGGCCGCAGTGGTGGCCTGGTGGATCGCCCATCGACTGATGGCCGCGGGGTCACCGTCCTTCGCCCCCTTCTCCGCCGTGTTGATCATGCAGGTCACGGTGTACCAGTCGATGATCCAGACGCTGCGCTACATCGGGGCCGTCTCCGCCGGCGTGGCGGTGCAGGGCGTGCTGGGCTACCTGGTCGGGCCCGATCTGTTGACCTTCGCGCTGGTGGCCGTGATCGCCCTGGTCATCGGCCGATGGCGCGCTCTCGGCTCCCAGGGCTCGCAGGTCGCCACCGCGGCGTTCTTCGCGTTCTCGACCTACATCGCCGCCACCAGCTCCGGCGAGCGCTGGAGCCGGCTGGGGGAGATCGTGCTCCTCGTGCTCGTGGGGTGCGGCGTGGGCGTGCTGGTGAACACCCTCGTGGCGCCGCCGCTGCGCCACCGCAGTGCGGAGAGCGGCGTGCACACCCTCGCCCACTCGTTGTGCAACCTGGTCGGGGACATGTATCCGGCGTTGCGCGAGGGGCAGCTGCAGGAGGAGCGGACCACCCAGTGGCGCCGGCGCGCCTCCCAGCTCAGGCCCATCGCCGAACAGGCCCAGTCCGCCGTGAGTACTGCGTGGGAGAGCACCTACTACAACCCGCGGAAGCTGCTGAACCGCCACCGCGAGATCCGGTTCGACGGCTACCACGCCGTCGTGGACGCTCTCGAACGTGTGGCGTACCAGGTGGGGTCGATGACCCGGAGTTTCGACCAGGCCCGCGAGGACGACACCGACGTCTCGGCCCAGCGCGTGTTCCTGCGCCACTACGGCGACCTGCTGGCGGCACTGGCGCACATCGCCGATCTCTTCGCCCAGGTCGACGAGCGCCGCATCGAGGAGCAGTCGCGGGAGTTGTGCTCTGCGGCCGAGGACGCCCAGCGGGAGAAACGGGAGCTGACCCGCTCCGCCGAGGAGGCGGACCTGCCGCTGTCCGACCCCTCGCGTCCGTACGGCATCCTGCTTGCCGAGGCCGTCCGGCTGACGGACGAACTGCAGTACAGCTGCGATGTGCTGCAGGACGCCGTGCGGACACGGCCGGCCCGCACGACGTCGGCGGCATGACCGCCTGAACGGTCCTGCTGCCGGGAGCGCCGCCCGGGAGCAGGACCGGCCGCCGGTCACCGCGGGTGACAGGCGTGCGGAGCAACGGTACGGTGAAGGAAATCCTGCTCTGAAGTGGAGAAACGGCGCAGTGGACGGGAATGCCTCGGTGGAGCACGCCCTGCGCGGCGCCGCCCCGCACCAGTTGGTGGATGTCGTCACGGCGGCGTTGAAGGAGCAGTACGGCGCGTCCAGCGTGGAGCTGTACATCGCCGACTACGCGATGCGATCCCTCCAGCCCGTCGGGGCGCCGCAGGGCGAGGCGACGTCACTGGCCCTCCACGACAGTCCCGAGGGCCGGGCCTTCGGGGCGCAGGAACCGCACGTCGTTCCCTGCCCGCCGGGCCGGGTGACCGTGCACCTGCCGGTGACCGTCCGTGGCGACCGTACGGGAGTGCTGTCGGTCGCCGTGCCGGAGGACCGCCTCACCGACGAGGTGCTGGGCGACCTGGACATCCTGTGCACCGCCCTCGGCCACGAGATCCAGGTGGCCGAGCGCGACACCGACCTCTTCCAGATGGCCCGGCGAGCCACGCGGCTCACCCTGGCGGCCGAGATGCAGTGGCAGCTCCTGCCCGGACGGGCCTGCTCCCGGAGTGAGTTCACCCTGGGCGGCCACCTGGAACCGGCATATGCGATCTTCGGCGACAACTTCGACTGGGCGGTGTCCCCCGAGACGCTCACGCTCTCCGTGACCAACGGCATGGGCGACGGCATCGAAGCTGCCCTGCTGACCAGCCTCGCGGTCAACGCCCTGCGCAACGCCCGCCGCGCGGGTCTGGGCATCGCGGACCAGGCGGCATTGGCCGACCAGGCTCTGTACGGGCAGTACGGCGGTTCCCGCTACCTCTCGGTCCTGCTGATGGAACTCCATCTCGGGACCGGGGAGATGGACGTGGTCGAGGCCGGGTCGCCATGGGTGCTGCGCATGCGCGACGGCGCCGTCGAACCCCTCGCGTTCGACGCCCAACTGCCGTTGGGGATGTTCGAGGAGACCCCGTACGTGACGGAGCGCCTCTCCCTGCGGGCCGGGGACCGGCTCCTCATCACCAGCGACGGGGTCGACGGCGCGGTCTCGCCCACGGGCGAGACGTACGGCGAGCAGGCACTGGCCCGCTCACTCGCCGCGTCCCGCATGCTGCCCGCCCCCCAGGTGCCGGGCGCACTCCTCCACGCGCTGACGGGACACCGGGGCAGCGGTCCCCTGGAGGACGATGCCCTCGTGGTCTGCCTCGACTGGCACGGGCGCGTCGACCATGGCGCGCACCCGCAGCCCGCCCCCGTCCGATCCCTCGGGTGACTGCCACGTACCCGACCGGATCGGGCACAGGATGTCGGGCGGAGCGTGCGGCTGCTTCCTAGCGTGGTGAACGCGCAACAGGAAGGAGACGGGGCATGCTCGAGCGCCTCAACCGGGCTCTGGACCACATCGAGTGCCACCTCGACCAGCAGCTCGATGCAGGAGAACTGGCCCGTATCGCGGCCACCTCGGAGTACCACCTGCGCCGGATGTTCTCCACGCTCGCGGGCATGCCGCTGTCGGAGTACGTGCGCCGGCGCCGGCTCACCGTCGCCGGGGCCGAGGTGCTCGCGGGGCGGGAGCCCCTGCTGGCGATCGCGGTGCGCTACGGCTACGGCTCGGGGGAAGCGTTCGCGCGAGCGTTCCGGATCCTGCACGGAGTCGGACCGGGCGAGGCACGGCGTACCGGTGCCGCGCTCGTCACCCAGCCCCGGTTGGCCTTCCACCTCACCGTCGAAGGGAACAGAAGCATGCGGTTTCGCGTCGTCGACAGGCCGGATTTCCGCGTCGTCGGGCTCATGTCCCGGGTGCCGTTGGTGCACGAGGGGCCGAATCGGGCGATCGTCGATTTCGTCCGCGGGATCGACCCGCGGATGCTGAACCATCTGGAGAGCCTGTCGGACCAGGAACCACGGGGCATCGTCGCGGTGTGCGACGATCTGGATCCGAGCCGGGTCGAGGGCACCGAACTCGACTACTACCACGGGGTGATCACGTCGGCGGCCGCTCCCGACGGCACCACGGTGCTCCCTGTTCCGGCCGGCGCCTGGGCCGTCTTCGGCGTCCGCGGCCCCGCGCCGCAGGCCATCCAGGACCTGTGGCGGGACGTGTTCACCCAGTGGTTCCCCTCCACCCCGTACCGCAGCCGACCCGGTCCCGAGATCCTGCGGAGCCGTCCGTCCGCCGACGGGACCGAGATCGACGCCGAACTGTGGCTCCCGGTGGAACAGGAAGAAGGCTGAACCACGTCCCGTGCCCGGAGGGCCTCAGGCGGAGCGGGAATCCGACGACCGGGTGTCCTCCGCGCCGGGGGCCATCAGGACGGCGTCCTGTTCCTGCGCGGCGAAACGCAGGGCCTGCAGGCCTTTCGTGAGGTCCTTCCGGGCCCGTGCAGGCATGCGGTCCAGAACCGTCAGCAGCGCTTCCTCGCGGCGCGCGCGGAGATCGACGAGGTACCGCTTGGCCTTGCGCGTCAGGTGGAGTTCCAGTTCTCTGCGGCTGACAGGGCTCGGCGTGCGCTCCAGCAGGCCCATGGCCTGCAGCCGGTCACACAGTCTGCTCACCGAGGAGGGGGCGGAGTCCAGGAGCTCCCCCAGGCGGCGCAGGTTCATGCCCTCCTCGCGGTCGAGGCTGTACAGGACCCGCAGCTGGGACGGCGAGACCGGCGCGGTGGGCACCGTGTCGCGCCCCCGTTCCCAGAGCACCTCGAGGAGTTCGATGACGTCGGAGGCGGCCTGCGCCGTGTCGTCGGGAGGCAGCTGAGAGTGGGGGTGCGCGCCCATGTCCCTGACCCTCCGAAACGTACGCCCTACGAGCCTGCGCGGGCCCGTTGCCGGTAGGCCGCCGGGCCGTCACCGCACGACTTTATCTCTCGGTCCTCGGTTGCCCCGCATCCGTGTCGCCATACGTGTCGGTAGTGGGGGAGACAGTGCTGCGCGGCTCTCGGGAGATCGGTCGCGATTTCGCAGGTGTAAGGCGATCGCTCCTGGGCAGGCGCACGTCTGTCAGGAGGAAACAGTTTCCTAGAGGGGAGTGTCTGATGAGCGGCGCCATCCGGGAGTGGGCCGAGGCAGATGTCGAGAACCAGCGCCGGACACCGGAGGACGACGGGTTCGCCCTTCCGCACATACCGGAACCGTCCGCCGTCGCGCCGCAGGATGCCCGCGAGCTCTCCCAGATCTTCTTCCGCCGGCTCCAGGTGCTCGAGGAGGGAACCCACGAGTACCAGTACGCGCGGAACACTCTCATCGAGATGAATCTGACCCTCGTCCGCTTCGCGGCCGCGCGCTTCCGGCACCGCAGCGAGCCGGAGGAGGACATCGTGCAGGTCGGCACCATCGGGCTGATCAAGGCCATCGACCGGTACGACACCGAGCGCGGGGTCGAGTTCGCCTCGTTCGCCGTGCCGTACATCGTCGGTGAGATGAAGCGTTTCTTCCGCGACCACACCTGGGCGGTGCACGTGCCGCGGCGGTTGCAGGAGCTGCGGATCCGACTGGCCATGGCGACCGAGGAGCTGACCGGGGAGTTCGGGCGTTCCGTCACCCCCCGTGAGCTCGCGGACCATCTCGGACTCTCCGTGGAGGAGGTGGTCGAGGGGCAGATGGCGGCCAACGGCTACGCCGCCGAATCACTGGACCTCGCCGTCGACGACTCGGACGACCGGAAGGGCCAGAGCCTCGTCGACCGCATCGGGTTCCTCGACCCCTCCTTCGAGGCCGTCGAGGGACTCGAAGCGCTCAAGCCCCTGGTGGAGAACCTGGGAGAGCGGGATCGCCGGATCCTCGAACTCCGCTTCGGCGCGGAGATGACCCAGGCCCAGATCGGGGCCGAGCTCGGCATCTCCCAGATGCACGTCTCCCGGCTGCTCTCCGGCTGCCTCCGGAGGCTGCGCACGGCCATGTCGGAGGACTGACCCTTCTCGGGATCCCGGGGCACGGCAGGTGCCCCGGGATCCCGAGTCCGTGCGCTCGGTCCGGCCCGGTTCACAGGAACCGGCGGATCGGTGCGACGGCTGCTTCCTTGGCCCGCTGCACGACGGCCCGCCGGCGCCAACGCCCGGGCCTGATCCGTTCGCTGTGGCGCAGGTCCTCCGCGAAGTGCTCGTCCAGGACCGAGGTCAGCGACGCGTCCATCACGGCCATCATGACCTCCTCGTCGTGGTCCAGCGAGCGGCGGTTGAAGTTGCTGGAGCCGATCAACGAGGTCTCGCCGTCCACCGTGATCACCTTCGCGTGCAGCATCGTCGGCTGGTACTGCCAGATCTCCACTCCGCAGGCCAGCAGTTCGTCGTAGTGGTACTGCCCCGCCAGTCGGCACACCCGTTTGTCGGTGTGGGGGCCGGGCAGCAGGATCTCCACCGTCACCCCGCGCCGGGCCGCGGCGCACAGCAATTCCACGAAGTCGTCGTCCGGAGAGAAGTAGGCCGTCGTCAGCCTGAAGTTCTCCCGGGCGGATTCGAGCATCACGCGGATGAGGGTCTGCATGTCCTGCCATCCGAAGCCGGCCGATCCGCGGACGACCTGGATCACGGTTTCGCCCGCCGGGTCGGCTTCGACGAACCGGTCGCGTGCGTCGAAGAGGGTGTCGTGCGACTCCGCCCAGTTCTGCGCGAACGCCGCCGCGAGGCCGTCGACCGCCGGTCCCCTGACCTCGACGTGGGTGTCGCGCCATTCTCCGGGGTGGCGTGCGTTGCCGCACCATTCCTCGGCGATGCCGACACCGCCGGTGAACGCGAGACGTTCGTCCACCACGAGCACCTTCCGGTGGCAGCGGTGGTTCTGCTTGAAGGGGGAGAGCCGCGTCGGCTCGCGGAACCAGACCACGTCGACACCCGCACGCCGCATGAGGGCGAGCTGATCCTCCTCGATGGGGCGGCTGCCGAAACCGTCGAGCAGCACCCGCACCCGCACTCCGGACTCGGCACGCTCGGCGAGTGCCTCCGCGAAGCGGCGGGCGACGTCCCCCCGCCAGTAGACGAAGGTCATGAGGTCCACGGTGTGCTCCGCGGCTGCGATCGCGTCCAGCATCGCGGGGAAGATCTCGTCGCCGTTGCGGAGCGGACGCACCGCGTTGCCCTCGGTTGCGGGTATGCCGATGAGGCGTTCCAGGCGGCGCCGTATGCGTTGTTGGTCCTGGGTCAGGGGCGTCGTCGTCACGTCGGTCCTCGGGGTGGTGGCGCGGACGCCGTGGGGAGGCGCCCGGTCGTGGGCTGCTGGGTGGTGTGCCCGGATGCTGCGGCGGGTGTCGTACTTGTGCCCATTGCATCGGGCGGGATGCCTGCCGCACAGAGGGTCTGCGTCACACCCGCGCGGGCGCCGGCGATTGGCCTGTAAGTCCCGGGTGGCGGAGGCGGGCCGCCGTTTACAGTGGGCGGGAGTGATCTCTCCACCGAACCGTTTTCCGGGGGGAAGGACAAGCGACATGAGTGGTCTGAACAAGGGGCTCGGCACGATCCAGGCGCGACTGCGGTGGGACCCGAGCCCGATGGGGGAGCCGGACCACGATCTGGACCTCGTCGCTGCCGTCTTCCGGCGCGACGGCGAACTCGCCCACCTCGTCCACTTCGACAGCCGCTCGCCCGACGGGACCATCATGCTGGACCGGGACAGTCGCACCGGCCAGGGCCTGGGAACCGACGAGGCCATGACACTGGAGCTCGAACGGATGCCCTCCTCCAGCACCCGCGTCGTGGTGGGGGTGGTCGTTCAGCAGACCGACGGCCGCAAGACGTTCGGGCAGGTGCCGAACGCCGCGGTGCAGATCGTCGAGGAGTACGACACGCTGGCCGATCACACTCTGGGCGCACTCGAGGGTGACACGGTCGCCGTGATCGCGGAGTGCGTGCGCCGTGCGGATTCCGGAGTGTGGGAGTTCCACCCGGCGTTGCGCGGTTTCGACGCCGATCCGGAATCCTTCGTCCGGCTGGCGGCACACGACTGACCGCACGGCACCAGGGATACGGCGCGGAAACGCGAACACCCGGCACGCCTCCGTTTGACTGCGGGGGCGTGCCCGCGCGTATATTGGTCTTTTCTGTCGCGGCACAGAAAAAGCCCTCAAAAAGGGCTTGTAGGAATCACGATAACGCGCAGGGAGTGGCATTGTCAAACGGGGTCGAGGAGAACGGAAACCCGGAACTCGCGGCGGAGCAGGAATTCGTCTCCCGGCTCTATCGGCGTGTCGACGCGTTGCGCGGCCGGACGGAGTCCACCGTGCGGCGGACCCTGGCGGAGACCGGTACCGGGCAGCAGGCCCGCCTGGAGCGGGACATCACGGTCCACGAGCAGGGCAACCTGCTGGCCGCGCTCAATGCCGTGGACTCCGGACTGTGCTTCGGGCGCATCGACTTCAGCGCCGGCGGGCACCACCACATCGGCAGGCTCGGCATCCGGGAGGACGACGACGACCGCACCCCGCTGCTGATCGACTGGCGTGCCCCGGTGGCACGGCCCTTCTACCTCGCCACCGGCCACACGCCGATGGGCCTGCGCCGCCGTCGGCACCTGAGCACCGACGGCCGTGACGTGGTCGGACTCCACGACGAGATCCTCGACCTCGACGACACCGAGCGCACGGGGTACGAGTCCCACGACGCCGACGCGGTGCTGCTGGCGGCACTCGATGCCGCCCGCACGGGTCGCATGCACGACATCGTGCAGACCATCCAGGCCGAGCAGGACGAGATCATCCGGGCCCCGCACCGCGGCGTCAGGGTGGTCGAAGGAGGTCCCGGAACCGGCAAGACCGCGGTGGCCCTGCACCGGGCCGCCTACCTGCTGTACGAGTACCGGGAACTCCTGGCCCGCCGCGCGGTTCTCATCGTCGGACCCAACCCCGCGTTCCTGGGCTACATCGGCGAGGTCTTGCCCTCGCTGGGCGAGACCGGGGTCCTGCTCGCCACGGTCGGGGAACTCTTCCCGGGAGTGACGGCGACCGGGACCGACAGCGAGGAGGCCGCGGAGATCAAGGGCCGCGCCGGGATGGCCGATGTCGTCGCCCGTGCCGTGCGCGACCGCCAGGCCCTCCCCGAACCCACCCTGGAGATCGACCACGAGGGCGACGTCCTGGTGGTGGACCGGGAGACCGCCGCTGCCGCCCGTGACAAGGCACGCGCCACCGGCCTCCGCCACAACCCGGCGCGGGAGCACTTCGAGGGGCATCTCCTCAACGCCCTCACCGACCAGCTCGCCGAACGCATCGGCGCGGACCCCTTCGGCGGTCCGAACCTCCTCGACGAGAGCGACGTCTCGCAGCTCCGCAGCGAGTTGGACGCCAACCCCGGGGTGCACGCCGCGATCTCCGCGCTGTGGCCCGAGCTGACGCCGCAGCGCCTCGTGGCGGACCTGCTCGAGGATCCGTCGGGGTACCTGTGCGAGGAGGACGCCCGCGCGGTCCGCCGCCCCGTCCCGCCCGTCCCGGGCACCGCGGAGTGGACACCGGCCGATGTGCCGCTGCTGGACGAGGCAGCGGAACTGCTGGGCGAGGACGACCGCGCCGCGCAGGCCGCGGCGGCGGCCGAGCGGCTGCAGCAGGTCGAGTACGCGCAGGGTGTCCTGGACGTCGCGTACGCCTCCCGCACCTACGAGTTCGAGGACATCGACGAGGAGGAGGCCGAAATCCTCGGGGTGCAGGACATCATCGACGCCGAGGGCATGGCGGAGCGGCACGAGGAGGCCGACCACCGCAGTGCCGCCGAGCGTGCCGCCGCCGACCGCACCTGGGCGTTCGGGCACATCGTCGTCGACGAGGCCCAGGAGGTCTCGCCGATGGCCTGGCGCCTGCTGATGCGGCGCTGCCCGACACGCTCCATGACGCTGGTGGGAGACCCGGCGCAGAGCTCCGGCACCACACGGCGCTGGGAGGAGATCCTCGCGCCGTACGTGGGGGAGCGCTACGAGCACATCCGTCTCGGCCTCAACTACCGCACACCGGCCGAAATCATGGCCTACGCGGCGGAGGCCAGGCGGGTCGAGGATCCGGACTTCGTGCCCCCTCGGTCGGTGCGGTCCACCGGGGCGGAGCCCTGGGAGCGCACGGTGCCGCCCGCCGAGCTGCCGCGCACCGTCGCGGAGGCGGTCGCGCAGCAGGCGCCCGCGGATGAGGGACGTCTCGCCGTGATCGCGCCCCGCGCGCTGCACCCCGGCCTGGCCGCCGTGCTGCCCGAGGCGGCACGGGGCGCCAACCCGGATCTCACCCGTCCGGTGGTGCTGCTGGACGCCCGGCAGGCCAAGGGACTGGAATTCGACACGGTGCTGGTGGTGGAACCCGAACGCTTCCCGGTGAACGACCGCTACGTGGCGCTGACCCGGGCGACACAGCGGTTGGGCGTGGTGCGGTGCGCCCCCGCGGTCACGGACTGAACGCCGGGCGGCCGCCGCCCCGTCCGGGACCCGCCGTCGTGCACGCGGGGGCGGGCAGGAAGGCGCCGGAACGGGGCGTCAGGCCGTCACCGCGGTGCGGTCGGCGAGCTCGGCGAACATTGCGGTGTTGAGACGGAACGCCCTCCGGCACTCGTCCACGATCCGCTGCCGCTCCGGACCGTCGGCCGGCAGGGCATCGAGCCGCTCGCGGTACGCGCGCTTGAACGCGGCGGGGTTCCCGATGCCCTCGAACACGTAGAACCGCACGCCGTCGCCCTTCCGCGGCAGTCGCCACAACCGCTCCGCACGGCCGCGGATCACTTGGCCCCCGGACAGGTCACCGAGGTACCGCGTGTAGTGGTGGGCCACATAGCCGCCGGGCCAGCTCCGCCCGACCTCGGTGATCCGCTCCGCGTAGGCCCGGGTGGCCGGCAGCGGGCGCGCGCCCGTCCGCCAGCCGTCACCGCCGTGCAGGTGATCCAGGTCGCGGCGGAGCGCCGGCCGGCGCAGCAGTGCCGGGTCGAGGAACGCGCCCGCGAGCGGGTCGTCCGCCAGCGCACTCGCCGCCTCCTCCAGCGCCTCGTACACGAACCAGAGCTGCTCGGTGTAGAGCCGGTACGCGGTCACGGGCAGCGCGCCGCCGAGCAGATCGGTCATGAAGCGGGAACTCTCCGCCTCGGAGTGCTGCTGCTGGGAGGCGGTGCGGAGCAGCACGGAGAACGGTGTGCTGCCGATCGATTGCCGGGACACGGCCATACGCGGGCCTCCGTGGGGGAGGGACGGTGGTGTGCCGACACCGTGTCGGCAACCTCACCCTTCCCTTCCCGCGCTCGGGGCAATCACGGCAGGGTGAGGATGTCGGCGCCGTCGTCGGTCACGACCAGGGTGTGCTCGAACTGTGCCGTGCGCCGGCGGTCCTTGGTGACGACCGTCCAGCCGTCCTCCCACATGTCCCACTCGTGCGTACCCAGCGTCAGCATGGGCTCGATGGTGAAGGTCATGCCCGGCTTCATCACGGTGGTGGCGCGCTCGTCGTCGTAGTGCGGGATGATCAGGCCCGAGTGGAACGAGGTGTTGATGCCGTGGCCGGTGAAGTCGCGGACGACTCCGTAGCCGAAGCGGCGGGCGTAGGACTCGATGACCCGGCCGATGATGTTGATCTGCCGGCCCGGCCTGACGGCCTTGATCGCGCGGCGCAGCGCCTCCCGGGTGCGCTCGACGAGCAGCGTCGACTCCTCGTCGACGTCCCCGACGAGGTAGGTGGCGTTGTTGTCCCCGTGGACGCCGCCGATGTAGGCCGTCACGTCCAGGTTCACGATGTCGCCGTCGTGCAGCACCGTGGAGTCGGGGATGCCGTGGCAGATCACCTCGTTGACCGAGGTGCACAGCGATTTGGGGAACTTCCGGTAGCCCAGGGTGGACGGGTAGGCGCCGTGATCGCACATGTAGGTGTGCGCGACCTCGTCCAGCTTGTCCGTGGTCACGCCCGGTGCGATGTGGCGGGCCGCCTCCTCCATGGCGCGGGCCGCGATGCGGCCGGCCGTCCGCATGCGCTCGATCGTCTCGGGGTCCTGCACCTCGGGGCCGGTGTACGGCGTGGGTGAGGGCTTGCCCACGTACTCGGGGCGGGCGATCGAGGACGGAACGGCGCGCTGCGGGGAGAGCGTGCCGGGAACGAGAAGCGACTGGCCAGACATGTGCGCGAGTCTAACCGGGGTGCGTTCCCCGGCACTGGGGCAGCATGGAGTGCATGGCACTGTTCAGGAAGAAGACCGCAGGCAGGCCCGGCGAATGGTTCTACTGCCTCGAGCACCGGAAGGTCGAGGAGGGTCCCCAGTGCCCGGGCAGGGACCGCATGGGGCCCTACGCGAGCCCCGAGGAGGCGGCGGAGGCGATGGAGACGGCGCACGAGCGGAACGCCGAGTGGGAGAACGATCCGCGGTGGTCCGACCCGTCCTCCCGGGGCGCGGCGGACGACGGCTGAACGCCGTGCCGTCCCCTTTCCGTCGCACGCCCGGCGGAAAGGGGACGGGGGTCAGGCCGGTGCCGGATTCTCCTCCGGCGGCGGGGTGGTGCCGGATCGGCGCTTGGCCTGTGCATGGGGGTTCGTGCGTGCGTCGTAGGCCATCAGCGCCGGCAGGGCCACCATCAGTGCGCCCACCGCTGCCACGCAGAGCAGGCCGCCGCCCCACACCGATGTGCGGACGGAGGTGAGGGCGGCCATGCCGCCCGATCGCAGCTGGCCCAGTTGGGGGCCCGCGGAGAACGACAGCAGTTCGATCCCGGCGAGTCGCCCGCGCAGCCCGTCGGGAATGGTCTGGTTCCACAGCGTGCTCCGGAAGATGCCGCTGACCATGTCGCAGGCTCCGGCCAGGGTGAGGAGGAGCAGGACGAGCCAGATGTTGTCGGCCGCCCCCGCGAGCGCCACGGCAACGCCCCACCCGAGGGCCGCGACCGCGACCATGCGCCCGTGCCGGTGCATCCGTCCCGTCCAGCCGCTGGTGGCGCTGACCAGCAGGCCGCCCAGGGGCAGCGCGGCGTACATCATGCCCAGCGCCCACCGGGCGTCCAGCCGGTCGGCGAGGAAGGGGAACAGGGCGAGCGGGAAGGCGAACAGCATGGCCGTCACATCCACCACGTACGTGCCGAGAAGCTCCTTCCGGCTCCAGGCGTACCGTGCGCCCTCCAGGATGCGGCGCAGCGACGGGCGGTCCGCGTCGTGTCCGGCGGGACAGGCGCTCAGCCGCAGCGCCAGCAGGAGCGACAGGGCGAAGCTGGCCGCGTCCAGGGCGTAGGCGGTCGCCACGCCGCTGTAGGCGATGAGCACTCCGGCGAGGGCGGGGCCGGCGACGCCGCCGAACTGCCAGCGGAGCGAGTTGAGCGCGGCGGCGGCCCCGAGCTGCTCGTGCGGGACGATCCGGGGGACGACGGCGTCCAGCGCGGGCCGTTGCAGTCCGACCAGGGAGCTCGTCAGGGCGCCGGCGGCGTACAACGGCCAGACGGCGGGGTGCGGGAGCAGTGCGTTCCCCAGCAGCCCCAGAGCCACCAGCCCGAGGGCTGCCTCCGTCCACACGATCACCGTGCGGCGGTCGACGGCGTCGGCGAGCGCGCCGCCGTAGAGGCCGAAGAGAATGAGGGGCACCAGTTCGGCCGCGCCGAGGGCTCCCACCGCCACGGGGGAGTCGGTGAGTTCCTTGAGCTGGAACGGCAGGGCGACGTAGGACAGGAAGCTTCCGAAGAGCGTGACGGCGCCCGACCACCACAGGGTGCGGAAGTCGCGGGACGATCGCCAGGGACTCAGGTCGGGGAGCAGGGCGCGCGGGTCGAGGGACACGGCAGGTCATGTTCCGCCGGGGCGGTGGCGGCGACAACCGGTTTTCCGCAGGGGGCGCCCCGTCCGCCGGGACGGCCGTTCCGGCTCACCAGCGGGGCGGTGGCGGGGAGGTGAGCTGGTCGGCGAGCCGGGAGAGTCGGTCGCGGAACCGCCGTGTGCGGTGTGCGGTGGGCAGGTGCGGTGTGCCGGAGTGCCCTCCCGGGCCCGGTCCGGCCTCGCCCGCGGCGGCACTCACCAGGTGCTGGAGTGTGTCCAGGTCCAGTTCCCCGGGGTTCGCGGTGAGCGCGTCGTGCGCCATGTCGCGCAGTTCGGAGGGCTCGGCACGGGCCTGCTCCAGCGTCAGCACGGTGGCCCCCTCGCGGCGGGCGTCGTGCACGCGTTCCAGCAGACCTGTGCCGGGTGTGTCCGGCGCGACGACCAGCAGTGTCTCGTTCCGTCCGGCGGCCTCCAGCCGGCGCAGACCGTAGGAGAGGTGTGCCGGAGCCCCGTGCGGCACCCGGTGGCGCACGAGGGTCGGGGAGAGTTCCGTCATGCCCGACCAGGCGGCCTCGTCGTCCAGGTGGGCCGCCAGGTGCCACGGTTCGTGCCGTTCCGTGCCGACCAGCAGCAGCCCACCGCCGCGCGGGGTGACCGAGGCGCGCAGTGATCCCGCGAACCGGCGGGTCGAGGGCAGCCACTCGGTGCCCGAGAGGACGTCACGCAGCAGGGCCACACGAACCGCATCCATGGCACCGCATGGTGCCGCAACCGGCGCGGTTCCGGCGGTGGTTTCCGGGGATGTCGCCCGATGGGGGGAGGGTGCCCGGGAGTGGGGCTACTGATCAGTAGCATCGAGAGGGCGCAGGTCGTAGGATCGCCCGCATGACTTCTCCTGCTGCACCCGCCGCCAAGAAGGACCCCTGGGAACTCCCGGACGTCTCCGGGCGCGTCGTCGGCGTGCTCGGCGGAACCGGCGATCAGGGGCGCGGTCTCGCCCACCGGCTGGCCCGTGCCGGCCAGACGGTGATCATCGGCTCCCGCTCCGCCGAACGCGCCCGGCAGGCCGCCGACGAACTGGGAGCGGGGATCGAGGGCGCCGACAACGCCGCGTGCGCCCGGCGCTCCGACATCGTGATCGTCGCCGTGCCGTGGGACGGTCACGCCGCCACCCTGGAGGCGCTCCGCGAGGACCTGGACGGCAAGCTCGTCGTCGACTGCGTCAACCCGCTCGGCTTCGACAAGAAGGGGGCCTATGCGCTGACGCCGGAGGAGGGGAGCGCGGCCGAGCAGGCCGCCGCCCTGCTGCCCGGGTCCCGGGTCACCGCCGCCTTCCACCACCTCTCGGCGACCCTGCTGTCCGACCCGCGGATCGACGCGATCGAGACGGACGTCATGGTCCTGGGCGAGGTGCGCGCGGACTGCGAGATCGTGCAGGCGCTGGCTTCGCGAATCCCGGGCATGCGCGGTGTGTTCGCCGGCCGGTTGCGCAACGCCCATCAGGTCGAGTCGCTCGTGGCGAACCTGATCTCGGTGAATCGGCGCTACCGGGCCCATGCCGGAGTGCGGCTGACCGACATCTGACCGCCGCACCGTCCCCGGGCAGCGCCCGCGGGGCCCTCCCGCAGGCACGGGGACCTCCGGGAGAGGGCCCCGTGCCCGTGAGGGACAATGGTCCGGTCCGTCCGCCCGCTCGTCCCCGACGGGAGTCACCCGGCCCGATGCCCGCTCCGCGCTCCACCCGTCCCTCCCGGGCGATCGCCCTGACCGCCACTCTGCTCTGCCTGCTCGCCGTCGCGGCCGCGGTCGTCTCCTTCCTCGACGGAAGCTGGTTCGGACTCGTCTGGCTGCTGCTCGCCGGTGTCACCTCGAACATGGCCTGGTACCACTGGCGCCGGCTGCGCGCGCTCTCCGACCGACGACCCCCGGACGACGTCAGCCGCTGAGGCCCCGCCCGGGGCTGCCGAAGGCGCCGTCCCAGAACCGGAAGAGCTCCCAGCCGGTCCAGGACTCCGCGGGCGCGACGTCCAGGGCCGCGAGCCCGGTGTGCACCACCGACCAGAAGACCCCCGAGACCGCGGGAATCCAGAGGCAGGCGAACACGATCAGCAGGCCGAACGGTGCGAACGGCTGCGCCTGCCGCCGCACCGCCTGCGGCAGCCACGGTTCGACGACGCCGTAGCCGTCGAGTCCCGGCACCGGGAGCAGGTTCAGGACCGCCGCCGTCACCTGGAGGAGCGCCAGGAACGCCAGCGCCGCACGGAACGCCAAGGGCGCGCCGTCGATCCCCCCGAGCCACCAGGGGGCCGTCAGGGTCACGGCGAGGAAGGCGTTCGTCAGCGGACCGGCCACCGAGACCAGGCTGTGCCGCCACCGCCCGCGGATGCGCCCGCGTTCGACGAACACCGCCCCGCCCGGCAGGCCGATCCCGCCCATGATCAGGAAGAGGACCGGCAGCACGACGCTGAGCAGGGCGTGCGAGTACCGCCGCGGGTCGAGTGTCAGGTAGCCCTTCGCCTCGACGGAGGTGTCGCCGCTGTGCAGCGCGGAGCGGGCGTGGGCGTACTCGTGCAGGCAGAGCGAGACGACCCATCCCGAGACCACCAGGACGAACACCGCGGGACCCGTGGCCGCTCCCGCGGCTCCCGACCACACCGACCATCCCGATGCGGCGGCCACCGCCAGCAGACCGAGGAAGACGGGACTCGGTCGGCGGTGCGCGCGGGAGCGGGCTGCGGCGGACGTCATGGAGCCCGACGGTACCGCCTCTCCGTGCGGGTGCGGCGTGGCCCGCGCATCCGCGGCCGCGCCGCACCCGGGGCGCTCCTGGGTCAGGAGAAGGTGTGCTCCGCCTGCGGGAACGACCCGCCGGCGACGTCCTCGGCGAACGCCGCGGCGGCGTCACCGAGCGTCTCGCGCATCCGGGCGTACTGCTTGGCGAAGCGCGGCATCCGGCCGGGGGTGAGCCCGGCCATGTCCGTCCACACCAGGACCTGCGCGTCGGTGTCCGGGCCGGCGCCGATGCCCACGGTGGGGATGTGCAGGGATCGGGTCACCTCGGCCGCCAGCTGCGCCGGGACCAGCTCCAGCACCACGGCGAAAGCCCCCGCGTCCTGGGCCGCCTTGGCGTCGCGCAGGAGGGTGTGGGCGTCCTCCTCGGACCGTCCCTGGACCCGGTAGCCCATGGCGTTGACGGACTGCGGTGTCAGCCCGAGGTGGGACATGACGGGAATGCCGGCGGAGACCAGCAACTCGGTCTGGGGCAGCGAGCGTTCGCCGCCCTCGAGTTTGACCGCCCCGACCCCCGCCTCCTTCACCAGCCGGGTCGCGTGGCGCAGCGCCTGCGCGGGGCCCTCCTGGTAGGAGCCGAACGGCAGGTCCCCGACCACCAGCGCCCGTTCGGTGCCGCGCACGACAGCGGCGGACAGCATGGCGACCTCGTCCATCGTCACGGGCACGGTCGTCTCGTACCCGAGGTGGCAGTTGCCCATCGAGTCGCCGACGAGGAGCACCGGGATGCCGGACTCGTCGAAGACGGAGGCGGTCATGGCGTCGTAGGCGGTGAGCATCGGCCACTTCTCGCCGCGTCGCTTGGCCGCCGCGAGGTCGCGGACGGTGACGCGACGGTTCCGCGAGCCGCCGTACAGCGACGTGGGCTCTTTCGGTGCTGACTGTGCAGACTGGGCAGGCGTCATCGCACTGGCTCCCGTGTGTCGTCGTCTCGAGGCGCCCTGACGGCGTCCCCGGATCCGCAACCCATGCTGGCACGGCCGCAGGACGGGGGAAAGCCCGAGGGAGCATGACGTCCCGCACGCGATGCCCCCGTCCCCGGGGCCGTCGCGGCGGAGAGCCGGGAACCCTGCGGACCGCCGGGCTCGTCCTCCCTCCGGAAAACGATCAACGGTCCGCGGCATCCCGTAGGGTCGCGGACAGGTGAAACGAGTGAGGAAGGTGCATGGGACCGGCGTTCTCGGCTCCGACAGGTGGGAGCGGGCGATGGAGCTCCCCGGGCCTCTGGCGTCGCGGCCTCGTGACGGCGGCCGCCGCCCTCGGGCTCGGGGCCGCTTTCCTGCTGCACTCCCGGGTGCCCAACGCAGTGGGGAACCTCGGATCGCTCTGGGAGACCTTCCTTCCCTGGGGCGGCCTGCTGATACCCGTGCTGCTCGCCACGGCGCTGCTGCGCAGGTCGGTGACCGCGCTCGTCGCCCTGCTGGTGCCCGCGTTCGCCTGGTGGAGCCTCTTCGGCGGTCTCCTCGGCGACAGGTCGGGAGCGGGTGGGGACCTGACGGTGGTCACGCACAACGTGAGCGCGGCCAATCCGGACCCGGCCGCGGCCGCCGCGGAGCTGGCGGACACCGGCGCGGACGTGATCGCACTGCAGGAGATCGCGGGCGACCGCATCCCCGTGTACGAGCGGGAGCTGTCGGACGCCTACCCGTACCACGCCGTCCAGGGCACCGTCGGCCTGTGGAGCACCGAACCGCTCCGGGACACCCGGCACGTCGAGATGGACGTCGGCTGGAAGCGGGCGCTGCGCAGCACCGTGAGGACCCCGAAGGGCGACGTCGCCGTGTACGTGGCGCACCTGCCGTCGGTGCGGGTGCAGTTCCGCTCCGGGTTCACCGCGGGGCAGCGTGACGACGCCGCCCGCCTGCTCGGGAGGGAGATCGCCGGCGACCCCGTGGGCCGTGTCGTGCTCCTCGGAGACCTCAACGGCACCATGAACGATCGAGCCCTGGCCCCGATCACCGCCCAGCTGCGCTCCACCCAGGGGGCGGCGGGCGACGGCATGGGGTTCAGCTGGCCCGCGTCCTTCCCGATGGCGCGCATCGACCAGATCATGACCAAGGGTCTGCATCCGGAGTCCTCCTGGACCCTGCCGAGTACGGGCAGCGACCACCTGCCCCTGGCTGCGTCCGTGCGGATCCCCTGAGCCCGGGAGGGCGCCCGGCGGCAGGTGCCGCGTGTGGCGGGCGACACCGCGGAAACACTGTGGTGGGATGATCGTGGTACCCGGTGTTGCCGGCGGCGCAGGAAGGGCTCTGAACAGCGAGGATGGGTGGCTATGGACAAGCAGCAGGAATTCGTGCTCCGCACGCTCGAGGAGCGTGACATCCGGTTCGTCCGCCTCTGGTTCACGGACGTCCTCGGCTTCCTGAAGTCCGTGGCGGTCGCCCCGGCGGAACTCGAGCAGGCTTTCGACGAGGGGATCGGGTTCGACGGTTCCGCCATCGAGGGCTTCGCACGCGTCTACGAGTCGGACATGATCGCCAAGCCCGATCCGGGGACCTTCCAGATCCTCCCGTGGCGCGCCGAGGCACCGGGCACGGCGCGCATGTTCTGCGACATCCTCATGCCGGACGGCTCCTCCTCGTACGCCGATCCGCGCTACGTGCTCAAGCGCACCCTGGCGAGGGCCTCGGACCTCGGCTTCACCTTCTACACCCACCCGGAGATCGAGTTCTTCCTCCTCAAGGACAAGCCCGTGGACGGCCGGCGGCCGGTCCCCGCGGACTCCTCCGGCTACTTCGACCACACGCCGCAGCACGTGGGGCACGACTTCCGCCGCCAGGCCATCACCATGCTCGAGAACATGGGCATCTCCGTGGAGTTCTCCCACCACGAAGGCGCGCCCGGCCAGCAGGAGATCGACCTCAGGTACGCGGACGCGCTGTCCACGGCCGACAACATCATGACCTTCCGCCTGGTCATGAAGCAGGTCGCGCTGGAGCAGGGCGTGCAGGCGACGTTCATGCCCAAGCCGTTCTCGGAGTACCCGGGCTCGGGCATGCACACCCACCTGTCGCTGTTCGAGGGCGACCGCAACGCCTTCTACGAATCCGGTGCGCCGTACCAACTGTCCAAGGTGGGCCGCTCGTTCATCGCCGGACTACTGCGTCACGCGGGTGACGTCTCCGCCGTGACGAACCAGTGGGTGAACTCGTACAAAAGGATCTGGGGCGGCGCGCAGCGCACCGCCGGCGAGGGCGGCGAATCCCCGTCGTACATCTGCTGGGGCCACAACAACCGGTCCGCACTGATCCGGGTGCCGATGTACAAGCCGGGGAAGACGGGGTCCACCCGCATCGAGGTGCGGTCGCTCGACTCCGGCGCCAACCCCTACCTGGCGTACGCGGTGCTCCTGGCAGCCGGACTCAAGGGCGTCGAGGAGGGGTACGACCTTCCCGAGGGTGCCGACGACGACGTCTGGGCGCTGTCGGACGCGGAGCGGCGCGCGATGGGCATCGAGCCGCTGCCGCAGAACCTCGGTGAGGCGATCGCCCTGATGGAACGCAGCGAACTCGTCGCGGAGACTCTCGGGGAGCACGTGTTCGACTTCTTCCTCCGCAACAAGAAGCAGGAGTGGGAGGAGTACCGGTCGGAGGTCACGGCCTTCGAGCTCCGCAAGTCCCTCCCGGTGCTGTAGCAGTGGGTCCCCGTGTCGTGAGAGGCCGGCCGGCGACGTTGCAGGACGGACGACGGAAGGGCGGAGTGCAGTGACGACGCAGGGCGGCCGGCGCGACACCCGGTTCGGACGACTGCTCCGGCGCGGGTTCACCGACCCGACGACCGCCGGGCGGTTCCTGGACGTACCGGAGATGGCTCCGGTACGCGACGACACGCTGTTCCTGGACGCACTGGCCGCCACGGCCGATCCCGACCAGGCGCTCCGCAGCCTGGTGCGGCTGGTGGAGAGGCTCGACGCGCACGGGGGCGACGGCAACGGCGCCCGCACACTGCTCGACACCCTCCTCACGGCCAAGCCGCTGCGCGACCGGCTGCTCGGCGTGCTCGGCGCGTCCGAGGCACTCGGCGACCACCTGACCGGGCACCCGCAGGAGTGGGAGGCACTCGTCACCTACGAGGCAGCCGACCTCCACCCCGGGCTGCCGGAGTTCGAGCAGGAGATGGCCGGGGTCACCGACCCGGACGGGCTGCGCGTCGCCTACCGGCGCTGCCTGCTGTCGGTGGCCGCACGCGACGTGTGCGGCACCACCGGACTCGCCG
This sequence comes from Streptomyces callyspongiae, assembly GCF_047200695.1. Classification (NCBI taxonomy): domain Bacteria; kingdom Bacillati; phylum Actinomycetota; class Actinomycetes; order Kitasatosporales; family Streptomycetaceae; genus Streptomyces; species Streptomyces callyspongiae. The sequence continues at coordinate 77,217 of NZ_JBJZOM010000009.1, read as the reverse complement.
AGACCGCCGCGGAACTCGCCGACCTGGCCACCGCGACGCTCCGGGCGGCACTCGACATCGCCGCACGCGAGGAGCCCTCGGACGCGGCCGCCTGCCGCCTCGCCGTGATCGGCCTGGGCAAGTGCGGCGGCCGGGAGCTGAACTACGTCTCCGACGTCGACGTGGTGTTCGTGGCCGAGCCGGCCGACGGGAACGAGGACAAGGCGCTCCAGGCCGCCACCCGCCTGGCTTCCCGCATGATGCGCATCTGCTCCGACACCACCAACGAGGGCACCATCTGGCCCGTCGACGCCAACCTCCGCCCGGAGGGCCGCAACGGCCCGCTCGTCCGCACGCTCTCCAGCCACCTCGCCTACTACCAGCGCTGGGCCAAGACGTGGGAATTCCAGGCGCTCCTCAAGGCCCGGCCGGTGGCGGGGGACAGGGCGCTGGGCGAGGAATACTGCGAAGCCGTCGAGCCGATGGTCTGGCAGGCTGCCGACAGGGAGAACTTCGTGCCCGACGTGCAGCAGATGCGCCGCCGCGTGGAGGCCGCCATCCCTGCCGCGCATCTGGACCGGGAGCTCAAGCTGGGGCCGGGCGGCCTGCGGGACGTCGAGTTCGCCGTCCAGCTGCTCCAGCTCGTGCACGGCCGCTCGGACCGCAGCCTGCGCAGCTCCACCACGCTGGACGCCCTGGACGCGCTCGCCACCGGCGGATACGTCGGACGGCGGGACGCCGCCGCACTCGACGCCTCGTACCGGTTCCTGCGCACCATGGAGCACCGCATCCAGTTGCACCGGATGCGCCGCACGCACCTGATGCCCGAGGACGAGGCCGACCGGCGTCGGCTCGGCCGCTCGATGGGCTTCCGGACCGAGCCGGTCAGCGAACTCGACACGGCCTGGCGGCGACACGCGGCCTCCGTGCGGCGCCTGCACGAGAAGCTCTTCTACCGGCCGCTGCTGGACGCCGTGGCCCAGCTCGCGCCGGGCGAGATCCGGCTGTCCACCCGGGCCGCGACCCAGCGCCTGGAAGCCCTGGGATACGCCGACCCGGGCGCGGCGCTGCGGCATCTGGAGGCGCTGGCCAGCGGCGTGAGCAGAAAGGCCGCCATCCAGCGGACCCTGCTGCCGGTGCTGCTCGGCTGGTTCGCCGACTCCGCCGACCCCGACGCCGGACTCCTGGGATTCCGGCAGGTCTCCGACGCTCTGGGGCAGACCCCGTGGTACCTCAGGCTGCTGCGGGACGAGGGTGCTGCGGCCGAGAACCTGGCCCGGGTGCTCTCCGCGGGCCGCATGGCACCCGACCTCCTCATGCGGGCCCCGGAGGCGGTCGCGCTGCTCGCCTCCCCGGAACGCCTCGAACCCCGCGGCCGCGAGGCGCTGACGCAGGAGGTGCTCGCCGCCGTGAACCGGGCGGACGACCCCGAGCAGGCCGTCGCGGCAGCCCGCGGCGTGCGGCGGCGCGAGCTGTTCCGCACGGCCGCGGCCGACATCATCGGCGCCTACGGCACGGAGGAGGCGCCCGTGGTCGAGGACCGCGGGCAGGCCGTGGACCGGGTGGGCCTGGCGCTGTCCGACCTGAATGCCGCCACACTGGCGGGGGCCCTGCGCGCCGCCGTGCGCGCCCGCTGGGGGGACGAGCTCCCGACGCGCTTCGCCGTCATCGGCATGGGGCGCTTCGGCGGCAGGGAACTGGGCTACGGTTCGGACGCCGACGTGCTGTTCGTCCACGAGCCGCGGGAAGGAGTCGCGGACGAGGAGGCGTCCCAGGCGGCCTTCGCGGTGGCCAACGAGATGCGGCGGCTGCTGCAGCTCCCCTCCACCGACCCGCCCCTGCTGGTCGACGCCGACCTGCGGCCCGAGGGCAAGACCGGCCCGCTGGTGCGCTCACTCGCCTCCTACGCCACCTACTACCGGCGCTGGTCGCTGACCTGGGAGAGCCAGGCGCTGCTCCGCGCCGAGCCGGTGGCGGGCGATGCGGACCTCGGACGCCGGTTCATCGAGCTGGTCGATCCGCTGCGGTACCCGGAGGAAGGACTCGCGTCCGACGCGGAACGGGAGATCCGGCGACTCAAGGCCCGTATGGAGGCGGAGCGGCTGCCGCGCGGCGCCGACCCGACGACGCACACCAAGCTCGGCCGCGGTGGACTGTCCGACGTGGAGTGGACCGTGCAGTTGCTGCAGCTCCGTCATGCCGGCGAGCGGTCGGCGCTGCGCACCACCCGCACCCGGGAAGCACTGACCGCCGCCCGCGACGCCGGCCTGGTGGAGAGGGAGGACGCCGCGGTCCTCGACGAGGCCTGGCTGCTGGCCACCCGGGTGCGGAATGCGGGCATGCTGGTGCGCGGACGCCCCTCGGACACCTTCCCCTCCGACCCCCGGGAACTCGGTGCCGTCGGACGCTACCTGGGCTACGAGGGCGGCACCGGCGAGATGCTCGACGACTACCGGCGTGTCACACGCAGGGCCCGCGCCGTGATGGAGCGGCTGTTCTACGGCGAGTGAGCGCGGGTCGGTTCCGGGAGGGGAGCGGCTTCGCCACCGGGGCCCCGGCGACGCGGCGCGGCATGCTGTGGGGGGAGCCGCCGTACCAGGCGTAGGCGAGACCGTAGCCGAAGCCCAGGCACAATATGCCGCCGAGCGCGTCCAGCCAGAAGTGGTTGGCGGTTCCCACGATCACCGCCAGGGTCGCCACCGGGTACAGCGCGCCCAGCACCCGGGCCCACACGGGCCTCGCCAGCACGGCGATCGTGACCCCGCACCACACGGACCAGCCGATGTGCATCGAGGGCATCGCCGCGTACTGGTTGGACATGTCCGCCAGGTTGCCGGAGGCCATCGAGCCCCATGTCCCGTGCACCCGGACGGTGTCGATGAAACCGCCGTCCATGAGCCGCGGCGGGGCGAGGGGGAAGAGATAGTAGCCCACCAGGGCCACGCCCGTCGTGGCGAAGATGACGGTCCGGGTCGCCCCGTACCGGCCGGGATGCTTGCGGAAGAGCCACACCAGCACGCCGATCGTCACCACGAAGTGCAGGGTCGCGTAGTAGTAGTTCATGGAGACGATCAGCCACGTCACACCGTTCGCCGCGTGGTTGACGGTCCGCTCCACCGCGATGCCCAGCGCGTGCTCGGCCTGCCACACCCAGTCTGCGTGGCGCAGGGCGGCAGCTCGCTGCTCGGGCACCGCGTTGCGGATGAGGGAGTACGTGAAGTAGCTGACCGCGATGAGCGCGATCTCGAACCAGAACCGGGGACTTCGGGGGGCGCGTTGCCGACGGACGGATCCCTGCTTCTCCTCGGGCGGACCGGTGGTGCGTCTGTCACCGGTGGACGTCGTTGCGGCCGACGGGCCGAGGTCATTGATCTTTGTTGACGGTGCCCCCATGCAACGACAGTCTGCCAGAAACGCCCCCTTCGTCGATCATCCCCCGGGCGGGTCGTCGTGCCTTTCGCTCCTGCCCGAGGAGGAGGGCGCCGCCGCGGTCGAGCCGCGTACCACCAGTTCGGGAAGGAAGACGAACTCGCTGTGGGGCGCCGGCGTCCCCTCGATCTCCTCCAGCAGCGCACGCACCGCGGCCTGGCCCATCGCCTGGACGGGTTGCCTGACGGTGGTCAGCGGCGGGTCGGTGAAGGCGATGAGCGGAGAGTCGTCGAAGCCGATCACCGAAACGTCCGTGGGAACCCGGGCGCCGCGTTCCCGCGCGGCCCGGATGGCGCCGAGCGCCATCATGTCGCCTGCGCACACCACCGCGGTGCAGCCGCGGTCGAGCAGTGCCGAAGCTGCGGCCTGGCCGCCCTCCACGGTGAACAACGAGTGCTCCACGAGGCGCTCGGCGTCCCCGCTCGACAGCCCGATCCGTTCCTCGACCGCGCGGAGAAAGCCCTCCGTCTTCCGCTGCACCGGGACGAACCGCCGAGGACCGAGTGCCAGCCCGATCGAGCGATGCCCCAGCGACGTCAGGTGGGTGACGGCGAGTCGCATCGCCGCCCGGTCGTCGGGGGAGACGAACGGGGCCCGCACCTCGGGGCAGAAACCGTTGATGAGGACGAACGGCACGCCCTGGCCGCGCAGCCGCTCGTACCGCTGCGGGTCGGCCGAGGTGTCGGCATGCAGCCCCGAGACGAACACGATGCCGGCGACGCCGCGTTCCACGAGCATCTCCGTGAGCTCGTCCTCGGTGGAGCCGCCCGGAGTCTGGGTGGCGAGGACCGGGGTGTACCCCTGACGTGTCAGAGCCTGTGCGATCACCTGCGCGAAGGCGGGGAAGATCGGGTTCTCCAGTTCGGGCGTGATCAGCCCCACCAGCCCGGCGCTGCGCTGCCGGAGCCGGACCGGTCGCTCGTAGCCGAGCACGTCGAGGGCGGCGAGGACGGTCTCGCGGGTGGCGGAGGACACGCCCGGCCTGCCGTTGAGCACCCGGCTGACCGTAGCCTCGCTGACACCCGCATGGGCTGCGATGTCGGCGAGGCGTGCGGTCACGCGTCCGCACTCTACCGGCCGTGCCGCACCCTGCCCAGGAGGCTCCCGGAGCGCCGCAGGTCTCCGGCGCATCACGACTTGCGGAAAAGTGTCGCAAACTCTTTCGCAAGGACTTGCACGCTGTTACGTTCCTCCGCAGCCGGCGGCCGCTGCAGGCGGCCGGGACATCCATGCAGGGAGGAACGACATGCGGCGTGGCATAGGGGCCACTGCGCTGGTCGCGGTGCTCGCGCTTGCGGCAACGGCTTGCGGCGGGAGCGACAGCGACGACACGAAGGGTGCGGACGGGGAGATCTCCGGCACCGTCACCTACTGGGACACCTCCAACGATGCCGAGAAGGGCGTCTACAAGAAGATCGCCGAGGACTTCGAGAAGAAGCACCCGAAGGTGGATGTGGAGTACGTCCACGTCAACTTCGGTGACGCCAACGCCAAGTTCAAGAACGCGGCCGGCAGCAACTCCGGCGGTGCCCCCGACGTGATGCGCACCGAGGTCGCCTGGGTCGCCGACTTCGCCAATCTCGGCTACCTCGCGCCGCTCGACGACACCCCGGCCCTGAAGGACACCGGCGACTACCTCGATGCCCCGGTCGGCAGCACCCGGTTCGAGGGGAAGACCTACGCGGTGCCGCAGGTCACCGACACCCTCGGCCTCTTCTACAACGAGAAGCTCCTCGACGAGGCCGGCGTCGAGGTGCCGACGACCTTCGACGAGTTGAAGAAGGCCTCCCTGACCGTCCGGCGGAAGACCGACGCCGAGGGGTTCTACCTGCGCGGCGACGACCCGTACTGGTTCCTGCCCTACCTCTACGGCGAGGGCGGCGACATGGTCGACGCCGAGAACAAGAAGATCACCGTCGACGACGGCGGCGCCGCCCGTGCCTTCGCCACGATGAAGGACCTGCTGGACTCCGGGGCCGCGATCAGCGATGCCACCGGCGGCCAGGACAACGGCCTGAAGAGCTTCCAGGACGGCGACGTCGCCATGATGATCGACGGTCCCTGGGACATCGCGGGTGCCCTTGAGGGGAAGGCGTTCTCCGACCCCGGCAACCTCGGTGTGGCCGCGGTCCCCGGCAACGGTGAGACGCAGGGAGCGCCGCAGGGCGGCTGGAACCTCTCCGTCTACGCCGGCTCCGAGAACCTCGACGCGTCCTACGCCTTCGCCGCCTACATGAGCTCGGCCGAGGTCCAGCAGCGCACCACCGAGGAGCTCAGCCTGCTCCCCACCCGTGTGTCGGTCTACCAGGAGCCGTCCGTCCAGAAGGACGAGATGGTCCAGTTCTTCAAGCCGGCCGTGGACAAGGCCCATCAGCGTCCGTGGATCCCCGAGGCCAACTCGCTCTTCGAGCCCATCCGCGTCCAGATGAACAAGGTGCTCTTCGGTGACACCGCACCGAAGGCCGCAGGACAGAAGATCGGCGACGAGTACGCCGAACTGCTCGAGGACTACAAGTAGAGGCTGAACCACTCATGGCTGTGGAAACCGGCCGGTCGGTGGTGAAGGTCGCGGGCGGAGAGGACTCCGCCCGCGACCGCAGCCGCGGGACCGGGACGAACAACCCCGGGAGCGCCCCCGGGCCGCTGCGCCGTGCCGCGGCACGGCACTGGTACGCCTGGGCCATGATTGCGCCGGTGGTCACCGTCATCACGGTGATCATCGGCTACCCGCTGGCCCGGGGCCTGTACCTGTCGCTCACCAACGCCGACGACGCCAATGTGGAGCGCCATATCGGTGTCAACACCATTCCGGCCACCTACGAGTTCGTCGGCCTGGACAACTACGCCGACATCCTGTCCGGCAGTGTCTTCTGGGACCGCCTCGGCTGGACCCTGGTGTGGACCGTCGGGTGCGTCGGCGTCACCTTCCTGCTGGGCCTGACCCTCGCCAACCTGCTGAACCGGAAGGTGAGGGGCCGCACCTTCTACCGCATCGCCATGATCGTCCCCTGGGGCGTGCCGGCCTTCGTGTCGGTCTTCGCCTGGCGCATGCTCTACAACGAGAGGTACGGCATCCTCAACCGGATCCTGCAGGGCGGAGGCGTCGACGCCCTGCCCTGGCTGTCGGATCCGACCTGGGCCAAGCTGTCCGTCATCGCCGTCAACGTCTGGCTCGGCGTGCCCTTCATGATCGTCGCCATGCTGGGCGCGCTCCAGTCCATTCCCGGCGAGCTGTACGAGGCGGCCGAGATGGACGGCGCCAACGCCTGGCAGCGCTTCACCCACATCACGCTCCCCGGCGTACGCTCCGTCAGCACCACCGTCGTGCTGCTCAGCACCATCTGGACCTTCAACATGTTCCCCGTGATCTTCCTCCTCACGAGGGGCGGCCCGGGCGACTCGACCGAGATCCTGGTGACCTACGCCTACCGGCTCTCCTTCATGAACAGCCCGCGCGACTTCGCGACCTCCGCGGCCTGGGGCGTCCTCATCCTCCTGCTGCTCTCGCTGTTCACCGTCCTCTACCGCCGTACGCTCCGCAGGCAGGGAGAGGTGTGGTGAGCATGCGCACCCACAACAGGAGCCCGCTCGCCTCCGTCGGCCTGCACGCCGCGCTGCTGCTGGGCACCGTGATCGCCCTGTTCCCCCCGCTCTGGCTGCTGGTGACGTCCTTCAAACCGAAGAGCGCCGCCTTCACCACCGCGCTGGTGGAGGACTTCACCCTCGAGAACTACCGGCACGTGATCGCCGGGACCCACTTCCTCGACTGGTTCGGCAACTCGCTGCTCGTCGTCCTCGGCACGACGCTCATCGGCGTGCTCATCGCCTCCACCACCGGCTACGCCCTGAGCCGCTTCCGCTTCCCCGGCCTGCGGCCGCTGATGTGGACGCTGCTCATCACGCAGATGTTCCCCATGGCGGTGCTCATCGTGCCGCTCTACAACACTCTCGGGAACCTCGGGCTGCTCAACCAGCCGGTCGGCCTGGTCATCACCTACCTGACCATCGCCGTACCGTTCTGCGCGTGGATGATGAAGGGCTTCTTCGACACCGTGCCGACGTCGATCGACGAGTCGGGCAGGGTCGACGGCCTCTCACCGTTCGGCACGTTCTGGCGCCTCATCATGCCGCTGGCCAAGCCCGGCCTCGCGGTCACCGGCTTCTACACCTTCGTCACCGCCTGGGCCGAGGTCGCCTACGCGACGGCCTTCATGACCGGCGAGGAGAACATGACGCTGGCCGGCGGCCTGCAGACCTTCGTCAACCAGTACGGCTCCGACTGGGGTTCGATGACCGCCGCCGCCGTCGTGATCGCCGTGCCCGCAGCGCTGGTCTTCGGCTTCGCGCAGCGCTACCTCGTCTCGGGGATGACCGCCGGAGCGGTGAAGTCCTGAACCCCCCCGCTCCGCCCCCGGACCACGCTTTCGAACCCAGGGAAGACATGACCCAGCTTTCACCGGCCACGACGACCACCCCCACCGGCGGTGCGCCCGGCGCCGAGACCGGCTGGTGGCGCGACGCCGTCATCTACCAGGTGTACCCGCGCTCCTTCGCCGACGGGAACGGCGACGGCATGGGGGACCTCGCCGGCATACGGCAGCGCCTGCCCTACCTTGCGGAGCTCGGCGTCGACGCCGTCTGGCTCAGCCCCTTCTACGCCTCGCCGCAGGCCGACGCCGGGTACGACGTCTCCGACTACCGCGTCATCGACCCCATGTTCGGCGAACTGGCCGATGCCGAGACGCTCATCCGCGACGCCCACGGTCTCGGTCTGCGCGTCATCGTCGACCTGGTGCCCAACCACTCCTCCGACCAGCACGCATGGTTCCGGCGGGCCCTGTGCGAGGGGCCCGGCTCGCCGCTGCGCGACCGCTACCACTTCCGCCCCGGCAAGGGCGCCCACGGCGAGGAACCCCCGAACGACTGGGAGTCCGTCTTCGGCGGCCCCGCCTGGACCCGCACCAGCAACCCCGACGGCACGCCCGGCGAGTGGTACCTCCACCTGTTCGCCCCCGAACAGCCCGACTTCAACTGGGAGTGCCCGGCCGTCCGGGACGAGTTCCGCACCGTGCTCCGCTTCTGGCTCGACATGGGCGTGGACGGCTTCCGCATCGACGTGGCGCACGGCATGGTCAAGGCCGAGGGCCTGCCCGACATGGGCCGCGGCGGGCAGCTCGAACTCCTCGGCAGCCAGGTGCTCCCGTTCTTCGACCAGGACGGCGTGCACGAGATCTACCGCGACTGGCGGGCGATTCTCGAGGAGTACGGCGGCGACCGCATCGGCGTCGCCGAGGCCTGGACGCCCAGCGCCGACCGCACCGCGCTCTACCTGCGTCCCGACGAGCTCCACCAGGCGTTCAACTTCCACTACCTGGGCGCCGACTGGGACGCGGGGCAACTGCGCCGCGTCATCGACGAGTCCCTGGACGCCATGCGACCCGTCGGCGCCGCGACCACCTGGGTGCTCTCCAACCACGACGTGGTGCGGCACCGCACCCGGCTGGGCGGCGGACTCGACCGCGCACACGCCGCGACCCTGCTGATGCTCGCGCTGCCCGGATCGGCGTACGTCTACCAGGGCGAGGAGCTCGGACTGCCCGAGGTGGAGGACCTGCCGGACGAGGTGCGGCAGGACCCTTCCTTCTTCAAGGCCGACGGCCAGAAGGGCCTCCGCGACGGCTGCCGTGTGCCGTTGCCGTGGACCGCGGGAGGCGCGTCGTACGGCTTCGGCGGGGGCGGCGCCTGGCTCCCGCAGCCGCGGGGCTGGGCGGACCTGAGCGTCGAGGCGCAGACCGGCGACCCGGAGTCGACGCTGGAGCTGTACCGCCGCGCCCTGCGGGTGCGGCACGACCACCCCGACCTGGGCGCGGGCGACGCCGTGCAGTGGCTGCCCGCTCCGGAGGGGGTGCTGGCGTTCCGGCGGGGCAGCTTCGTGTGCACCGCGAACACCACCGAGGACGCGGTGGACCTGCCCGCCGCGCCGGGGCGAGCCCTGCTCTCCAGCAGGACCACCGAGTCCGCCGGCACCCTGCTGCCGGGGGACACCACCGTCTGGTGGACGACCTCGTGACCACGCTCCCGACGGCCCGCCTCGCGGACCTGGCCGTGCAGGCGAACGTCAGCGAGGCCACTGTCAGCCGCGTGCTCAACGGCAAGTCCGGCGTCGCGGCGGCCACCCGGCAGCGGGTGCTGGCCGCGCTGGACGTCCTCGGCTACGAACGACCGGTACGGCTGCGCCGACGCAGCGCCGGGCTGGTCGGGTTGGTGATCCCGGAACTCACCAACCCGATCTTCCCCGCCTTCGCCCAGGTCATCGAGCAGGCACTCAGCGGCTACGGCTACACGCCGGTCCTGGGCACCCAGATGCCCGGCGGAGTGACGGAGGACGAACTGGTCGACCAACTGGTCGAGCGCGGAGTGTCCGGCATCATCTTCCTCTCCGGGCTGCACGCCGACCTCTCCGCAGATCCCGAACGCTACGCCCGGCTCACCGGCCGTGGCGTGCCGCACGTCCTGATCAACGGGTACAACGAGCGGGTGAGCGCCCCCTTCGTCTCGCCGGACGACCGGGCCGCCGCGCGCATGGCCGTGCAGCACCTCGCCGAGCTGGGGCACCGGCGCGTGGGCCTCGCGGTGGGCCCGGCCCGGTTCGTCCCCTCGCTGCGCAAGACGGAGGGGTTCACCCGGGCCGTCGCCGGGGCCGACGGAGTGGAAGGGCACGTCCAGCACACCCTGTTCACCGTCGAGGGGGGACACGCGGCGGCCGGTGCGCTGCTCGACCAGGGGTGCACGGGCATCGTCTGCGGCAGCGACCTGATGGCGCTGGGCGTGGTACGGGCGGCGCGGCAGCGCGGGCTGCAGGTGCCCCGCGAGGTTTCGGTCGTCGGCTACGACGACTCCCGACTCAACGCCTTCACCGATCCGCCGCTCACCACTGTCCGCCAGCCGGTGCGGTCCATGGCCAACGCCGCCGTCCACACCCTGCTGGAGGAGATCGGCGGCAATCCGGTGCAGCGCACCGAGTTCGTCTTCCAGCCCGAGCTCGTGGTCCGCGGCTCCACCGGTGCGGCTCCGGCCGTCTGACATTTCGGCGTCGGAGCGGAGGGCGTGCCGCGGTCCGGTGTGCCGCGGGCCCGCCGTCAGCGGAGCGCGCCGAGCAACACCTCCTCGCGAGGGGCGCTGAGGCCGGCACGCCGGATCCGGTCGAGGCCCTCCGTGCGCTCCCAGGCCAGGGTGTCGCGGAGCAGCTCCGCACGGGGCCGGTGGTGGAGACCGGCGGCGCGGGCCGCAGCCCCGGACCGGGCGGACCACCCCTCCCAGCCCGGCTTCACCAGCCACATCGGCAGGGACTCGTGGCCCATGTACTGCGCCACGCCCTGTTCCAGGAGCCACTGCGAGGGTGCGGCGACCACAGGACCGGTGTGACCGCCCACCGCACGGGAGAGGGCGATCCAGTCCTGGAAGGCGAGCGTGGGGCCCACGGCGTCGTAGGTGCCGGTGAGCGAACCCTCCGCCGCGTCGATCAGCCACGTCACGAGATCCCGCACGTCGACGGTCTGGGTCGGCGCGGCGGGTGTGCCGGGCACCAGCAACGGTTCTTCGGGTGCGCGGGCGGCGCGGGCGACCCAGTAGCCGGAACGGCCGCTGCCGTCCCCGGGGCCGCCGATGAGGCCCGCACGGGCGACGAGGAGACGGCCGTTCACGGCAGCGCGGGACGCGTCCTCGCAAGCCACCTTCGCGCCGCCGTACGAGGACCGGTCCACCGTCGGGAGATCGGTCGGCGGCAGCAGGGCGGCCGACTCGTCGGCCTCGGGGGCCGCGTGCGCAGCGTAGGCGTTGATCGAGGAGAGGTAGGTCCAGTGCCGGGCCCGGGTGCCGAGTGCCTCGAGCGCCTCCCGCACGAAGCCCGGTTGCCACGACACCTCGATGACGGCGTCCCATTCCCGACGGCGCACCGGTTCGTAGGCCGCCGGGGCGCTGCGGTCCGCGACGATCAGTTCCGCGCCGTCGGCGACGGTGCCGCTCTCGCCACGGGCGAGGCACGTCACGCGGTGGCCGCGGGCAAGCGCCTGCCGCGACACCTCGCGCCCCACCCAGGCTGTTCCACCGAGAACCAGGACGTCCATGGCCGAATTCGAGCAGGAGCACCTGCCCGTGCGTGGACGCTTCGCGGAGAGCGGAACGCGGGCGGGCACGGGCAGCCGATGAACGGCATGGTCGCGACGGGCGCCCGTGCGCAAGGACTTCCGCAACTTTCAGCAAGCTGTTACGTTCTCGTTCCGTCCGGCCCGGTCGGCCGGGGCTCCTCGTCGGGGTCCACGCGCTCGGCCGGCCGGGCCGGGTCGACGAACGTCGCCCCGGCAACGGCCTCACGGGCTGTGGCGCGTGGTCCGAGGCCCCACCCGCATCCGCTTCCTCTCCAGGAGCCAACGTGGCCAGAAAACGGACTTTCGCGGCGCTGACGACGGCCGCCGCGACCCTCGCCGGCATGCTGACCCTCGCGCCCGCGCCTGCGGCACAGGCCTCACCCCCGGGTGCCGAGGACGTCACCGCCGTCCTCTTCGAGTGGGACTTCGACTCGATCGCCCATGAGTGCACCGACACCCTCGGCCCTGCCGGCTACGGCTTCGTGCAGGTCTCGCCGCCGCAGGAACACATCCGGGGCAGCCAGTGGTGGACCTCCTACCAGCCGGTCAGCTACCGGATCGCCGGACGGCTGGGCGACCGCGCACAGTTCGCGAACATGGTGGACGCCTGCCACGGCGCGGGCGTGAAGGTCGTCGTCGATTCCGTCGTCAACCACATGACCGCCGGTTCCGGCACCGGCACCGGCGGCTCGTCGTACACGCACTACGACTATCCCGGTACCTATTCCGGGGCCGACATGGACGACTGCCGGTCCGACATCTCCGACTACACCGACCGCTGGCAGGTGCAGCACTGCGAACTGCTGGGCCTCGCCGATCTGGACACGGGGGAGTCCTACGTCCGGGACCGCATCGCCGCCTACCTGAACGACCTGCTCTCGCTCGGCGTCGACGGCTTCCGCATCGATGCTGCCAAGCACATACCGGCCGGTGATCTGTCGCAGATCAAGGCCCGGCTGAGCGACCCGAACGCCTACCTGAAGCAGGAGGTGATCAGGGCGGCCGGCGAGCCCATCACCCCGGAGGAGTACACCGGCGTCGGCGATGTCCAGGAGTTCCAGTACGCCAGGGACCTCAAGCGCGTCTTCGAGAACGAGAAGCTCGCCTACCTGAACAACTTCGGCGAGGACTGGGGCTACCTGCCCGACGGCTCGGCAGGGGTGTTCGTGGACAACCACGACACCGAGCGCAACGGTGAGACCCTGAACTACCGGAGCGGGGCGAACTACACCCTGGCCAACGTGTTCATGCTCTCCTGGCCCTACGGCGCACCCGACATCAACTCCGGCTACGAGTGGTCCGACAAGGACGCCGGACCTCCCAACGGCGGCCGCGTGGACGCCTGCTGGCAGGACGGCTGGAAGTGCCAGCACGCCTGGCCGGAGATCGAGTCCATGGTGGCCTTCCGCAACACCACCCGGGGTGAGCCGGTGACCGGCTGGTGGGACAACGGCAACGACCTGATCGCCTTCGGGCGCGGCAGCAAGGGCTATGTGGTGATCAACCACGAGAGTTCCTCGGTGAGCCGGTCCTACGACACCGCGCTCCCCGGGGGCACGTACTGCGACGTGCAGAGCGGTACGACGGTGACGGTCGACGGCGACGGGTGGTTCACCGCAACCCTCGGCCCGAACACCGCGCTGGCCCTGCACACCGGCGCCCGCAGCTGCTGAGGCAGGTCCGCCCGTTCCCGGACCGCCCGGCGATGCACGTCCTCGCCGGGCGGTCGGCGCACTTCCGCTCCGCCTTCCGGCCCGCCTTCCGGTCCGCGTGAGGGCCCGCCCGTGGTCGGTACGCGGCGGAGGTCAGGTGCGCGGCATCCCGAGGGGGTGCGGCAGCAGGGCGAGCAGCCCGGAGACGAGATCGCCGAGCGGCCCGTCGTGGGGCTCGCTGTCGACGATGCCGCGGACCACCTCGGCCGTCTCCTCGTCGTGCACCGCGGTCACCGCCGCCAGTGCCATGAATTCGTGCACCAGTTGGGTCTCCAGCGCCCGGCGCGGCAGCGAGCGTTCCTCCAGCCAGGCCAGCGCCGTCGTCTCGGCCAGCCCCACCCAGGAACGCACCACCAGCCGCAGTTGCGGGCCCGGTGCGTCGGCGGCGAGCTGGGCCAGGACCTCGTCCTGGGCGGTCTGCCGCACCTCGTCGATCACCGCGCCTGCCTGCGGCGAGCCCACGGTGGAGCCGCCGCGGAGAAGGGCGGAGAAACCCGGCCCGTGGTCGGCGACGAAGTCGAAGTAGCGGTGCATCACCCGCAGCAGACGCCTGCTCAGCGGTCCTTCCCGCGGCTCGACGAAGCGGGAGGCGAGCTCCCGGGCCGCGATGCTGACGGCCGCTTCGTACAGGCTCTGCTTCCCCGGGAAGTAGTGGTAGACCAGCGGGCGGGAGATCCCGGCGGCGCTCGCGATGTCGTCGATGGAGACATCGTCCGGAGGGTTGCGGCTGAACAACTCCAGTGCCACCGCCGTCAGCTGTCTTCGTCGTTCCTCGACGCCCATTCTTCGGCGGGCACGGGTGGTCGGGGGAGTGGTCATGCCCCTCAGCCTAGGCGGCGCCCCTCCGGTTGACTGATGTTCCGTCAGGCCGCCCGGCGCCCGCGGAGCCCGCAGGGGAGTGCCGCACCGGCCCCGGTGTCACCGACGGTGCACGGGCCGGTCCTTTCGGTCGTCGGGTGCCGTCGCTCGGCGGTTTTCGGGACGGACGGCTGCCCTGCTCGGCCCTTCCGTCCGACGGCGCCGGATGGTGTCGGCAGTGACCCGGAAAATCCTTATGCTCTATTTATCCGATATGCCTACCGATGCGGCTTCTGTGCGCGCACAATGAAGACGCGGCATGCAGAGAAGTGCCGTGCGACTGGATGACAGCGCGGTCGGACTTGCGCACAGAACAGGAGGCGAGTCACATGGCCGACGTGTCTCACCGGGGTGACATAACGGGTCACCCCGACGCGATGGAGATGCGGGAACGCTACTCCCGAATGCTCCACGGGCGGGACGTGGCCCTGGTGGACGGTCCGATCTTCCTGGTCGGCCTCTACCTCGCGGTGTCCCCCTGGGTGGTCGACTACACGACCACGCAGCCCGCGCTCACCGTGCACGCGCTCGTCGTGGGCATCGCGATCGGGCTGCTCGCCCTCGGATTCACCGCGAGGCCGGAGCGCATGGCCGGCCTGAGCCTGGCGATGAGCCTGGTGGGTGTGTGGGTGATCATCTCGACCTGGGTGGTGGGCAGCGGTCCCACCGCGAGCATCATCGTGAGCAACTGCATCATCGGCGGCCTCACCTTCGTACTGGGACTTCTGGGGACAGGCGCGTCCGTGAGGAGTGCTCGGAAGAAAGCTTCGGCGTCTTCCGGCTGAGGCAACCGTACCGACTGAGGAGGACCCGTCCGGCGCGTCACCGCCCGAGAGGTGACGCGCCGGACGACGTCCGTGCCGACCCCGCCCAGGATCGGATGCGCGCCCCCCGTTCTAGGGTGGCGGCATGCCACACCGCAGCGACGCAGCGCGCCACCCCTCCCCGGACGCCGGTCCCCTCCGCTTCGGCCTGCTCGGCACCGGGCCGTGGGCGGCCTCCACCCACGCGCCCGCACTGCGGGCGCACCCGGACGTCGAGTTCGTCGGCGTCTGGGGCCGTCGCGCCGAGGCCGCGGACGTCTTGGCCGAGCGGTTCGGCACCCGGCGCTACGACGAGGTCGACGCGCTGCTGGACGACTGCGACGCCGTGGCCGTCGCCCTGCCCCCGGACGTCCAGGCGCCGCTCGCCGTACGCGCCGCGGAGGCCGGCTGCCACCTGCTGCTCGACAAGCCCGTCGCCACCGAACCGCGGGCGGCCGCCCACATCGCGGACGCCGCCGAACGGAACCGGGTGGCGTCCGTCGTCTTCTTCACCCTGCGCTTCGCCACCGCCACCGCAGACTGGATCGACGCCCGCGCCGCCGCGGACGGCTGGCTGCTGGGCCGTGCCGACTGGCTCTCACCCGTCTTCGGCGGCGCCGACTCGCCGTACTCCGCCTCACCCTGGCGTCAGGAGAAGGGTGCGCTGTGGGATGTCGGCCCGCACGCGCTCTCCGTCCTCCTCCCGGTACTCGGCGACGTCACGGAGGTCGCCGCCGCGGCGGGCCCCGGCGACACCGTCCACCTGACACTGCGCCACGAGGGCGGTGCCTCCAGCACCGTCTCCGTCAGCCACACCGTGCCGCCCGAGGCCGCCGGAGTCACCGCCGAGGTGCGCGGGCCCGCAGGCGTCGCCACCCTCCCGGAGCGGGACGCACCGCCCACCGAGGCGTTCGCGAACGCCGTCGACGCCCTGCGGGACGCGGCGCGCACCGGGGTGCCGCACGACTGCGACGTGCACATGGGACGCCGGGTCACCGAGATCCTCGCCCGCGCCGAGGCCGAGCTCGACACCCCCGGCCGTGCCGCCGGCGCCCGCCCCGTCAGTACCGGACGGTGACCCTTCCGGCGATGCCGTCCACCCGCACCCGGCCGCCGTACGGGATCACCTGCTGCGGGTCGGTGTGGCCCAGGTCCACGTCGAAGACCGCCAGCCCGAAGTCCTCGCGAAGCCGCCGCAGCCCCAGCTCGTAGGGCAGCGGCGAGACTTCGGGCAGGCCACCGGACGGCGAGACGACCGCGACACGGTCGCCCGGTACCGGTTTGGGCGGATACAGGGGCGCGGTGGCTGACATGCCCGGGACGCTACTGGTCCCGCACCGCAGATGCACCCGCATTCCGTCACGGCCGGGCCCCGCGGCCGCCCGCCCACCGGGGCCCCGAGCGTCAGCGGGACAGGGCGTCCTCGACCGCTTCCTCGGTGCGGGCCACCACGGCCGAGCCGTCCCCGGCGGTGATGATCGGGCGCTGGAGGAGCTTCGGGTGCTCTGCCAGCGCCGCGACCCACCGGTCGCGTGCGCCGTCGTTGCGGGGCCAGTCCTTCATGCCGAGGTCCTTCGCCGCCGCCTCCTGGAGGCGCGTGATGTCCCACGGTTCCAGCCCGAGCCGGTCCAGCACGGAACGCACTTCCGCCTCGGACGGCGGGTCGTCGAGATAGCGGCGGACGGTGTACTCCACGCCCGCCGCGTCGAGCAGCCCAAGCGCACTGCGGCACTTCGAGCAGGCCGGATTGATCCAGATCTCCATGCCGGGCAGCGTATCCGGACCGCCCCGGCGCCCCTCAGGACCGGGCGAAGCGCCTCTGCGCCGGCCCGGTGTCGGCGGGCAGGTGGTCGGGGAGGCCGAAGGTGGCGAACAGCCGCCGGTCGAAGAACGCGACCGCGTGCGACACCCGCGAGCCCGACAGCGTCAGCGCCACCATGTTGAAGGGCAGGAACCGGCGGTCCTCCCCGCGCATGTAGAGGCCGAACGCGGGCCGGCCGTTGAGCGCGATCGGCACCAGCCGCATGTCGTCGGGACCGCCGGGGCACCGGGTGTCGATCAGCACGCCGATGTCCTCCGGTCCCCGGTACCAGCCGGTGAACGGCGGCATCTCCCAGACCGCGTCCTCGGTGAAGAGGCCGACGATCGCCGCCATGTCCTTCTTCTCGAACGCCGCGACGTAGCGGTCCAGCAGTTCCCGCTGCCCGGCATCCTCCGGCTCGGTCACCGCGTTCTCGGACGGCGCCACCCGGCCCAACTGCGCGCGTGCACGCTGCAGGGCGCTGTTCACCGAGGCGGTGCTGGTGCCCAGCAGGTCGGCCGCCTCCGCGGCCTTCCACCTCAGCACCTCGCAGAGCAGCAGTACCGCCCGCTGCCGCGGCGGCAGATGCTGCAGGGCGGCGACGAAGGCCAGCCGGATGCTCTCCCGCGAGGTCACGATGGCCGCCGGGTCGGCACCGTCCGCGCCCACCATGGCGTCCGGGACGGGTTCGAGCCACGGCACCTCGTGCTGCTCCACCAGCTCGTCCGACGGGTCAGCGTTCGGCGCCCCCAGCCCCGTCGGCAGCGGCCGCCTGCCGCGGCTCTCCAACGCGTCCAGGCAGGTGTTCGTCGCGATCCGGTGCAGCCACGTCCGCAACGAGGAGCGGCCCTCGAACTTCTCGTACGCCCGCCAGGCCCGCAGATAGGTCTCCTGCACCAGATCCTCCGCCTCGTGCACCGAGCCCAGCATCCGGTAGCAGTGCGCCAACAGCTCCCGCCGGAACGGATTCGTGAGCGCCGGGAAATCCTCGACCGCCGAACCGCCTGCCATCATCCACGCCCTCTCCGACGCCGAACCCCGAGAACTCCGGGAGATGCCGTCATCCTGGCACCCGCCACCGACAAGCGCTCCGCGGAACACCCCCGGGCCCTCGCCCCCTTCCCCTCCTCCCACCGTCCGCCCTTCCGCCCCGCTCCGCAACGGCGGCGTCTCGTACAGCCCGACGGCGGTACCGCCGCCCCGCGATCGGGTGACCCGCGGCGGGCCCTCCGGGAGGGCGCGGGCCTCTCGGGGCAGGGTCGCCACGGAACCGGGACCGGAGGCCTCCCGGGCAGTGCGCGACCACCGGGAGGGTCACGATGCGCATCCTGCTGGTGGCGACGGCGTTCAACAGCCTGACCCAGCGCGTCTTCGCGGAACTCTGCGACAGGGGCCACCGGGCAGCGGTGGAGCCCGTCGCCGACGGTGCCGCGATCCGCGCCGCCGTGCACCGCCACGCACCGGACCTCGTGCTCGCGCCCATGCTCCGCACCGCCATCCCCCGGGACGTGTGGCGTGCGCACACCTGCCTCGTCGTCCACCCCGGACCTCCGGGGGACCGCGGTCCGTCCTCGCTCGACCGGGCCGTGGGCGAGGGAGCCGGCACCTGGGGCGTGACCGTGCTCCAGGCCGAGGAGGAGATGGACGCAGGACCGGTGTGGGCGTGGGAACCGTGCGCGCTGCCCCCGGCAGGGAAGAGCGACCTGTACCGCGGCGAGGTCGCCGACGCCGCCCTCGCCGCCGTGCTGCGCGCCGTCGACCGGTACGCCTCGGGCCGCCACACGCCGCAGACGCAGCACGCCACCGCTCCCGATGTCCGCATCCGCACCCGTCCGGCCCTGCGGCAGGCGGACCGGTGCATCGACTGGCGGCACGACAGCACCGCGACGGTGCTCCGCGCACTGCGCGCCGCCGACTCCCAGCCCGGCGTACGCGACGAACTACTGGGCGGGGAGTGGTTCCTCCACGGCGGGCACCCCGAGCCGGACCTGCGCGGACGCCCGGGCGAGCTGCTGGCCACCCGCGACGGCGCGGTGTGCCGCGCCACCACCGACGGCGCGGTGTGGCTGCCGGTCCTGCGGGAACGCCGGACCGACGGCCGTCGCGGCATCGCCCTCCCGGCGACCACCGCACTCGGCTCCCTGCTGCCCCGGCTGCCCGCGGCGGACCTGCCGCCGTCCCCGGACACCGACCCGCGCGCCTGGACGCCGTTCCGCTACCGGGAGACCGGGAGCGTCGGCTTCCTGGAGTTCACCCTGCCCGGCGGTGCGCTGTCGGCCGTCCACTGCCGCCGGCTGCTGCACGCCTACCGGTACGCGTGCAGCCGCCCCACATCCGTTCTGGTGCTCGGCGGCACCCGCGACTTCTTCTGCAACGGCATCCATCTCGGCGTCATCGAGGCCGCGGCCGACCCGGCCGCCGAGTCCTGGGACACCATCGTCGCCATGAACGACCTGGTCGAAGCGGTGCTCACCACGACGGACCGGCTCACCGTCGCCGCACTCGGCGGCAACGCGGCGGCCGGGGGAGCGATGCTGGCGATCGCGGCCGACGAGGTGTGGTGCCGCACCGGTGTGGTCCTCAACCCCCACTACCGCTTGATGGGGCTCCCGGGCTCCGAGTACTGGACGGCGACGCTGCCCCGGCGCGTGGGCGCAGAGACCGCACGGTCCCTCACGGAACGCGCCCTCCCGGTGAGCGCCGCGACCGGGCAGCGCCTCGGTCTGGTGGACCGGCTCGTGGCGTGCGTTCCGCAGCGGTTCCGCGAGGAGGTCGCCGCACGCGCCGCCGATCTCGCCACCGACCCCGGGACGCAGCGGCGGATCGCGGGGAAGAAGGCCGCCCTGGAGGCGCGCGAGGCGCGGCACCCGCTCGCCGCCCACCGCCAGGAGGAACTGGCCCGCATGCGAGCGGTCTTCACCGACCCCGAAGCCCCCTACCACCGGCTGCGCCGGGCCTTCGTGCGCAAGGAGCCTCCCCCCGTGGACGCACCGCGGCCCCGCTTCCCCGACACCCTCCCCGAACGACGCCTCCGACCGCACGCGACCGCACCACGGAAGGAAGGACCGCCGATGGCGAGCACGGAACCGACGACGGGCGACACCCCCTGGTGGCATCCCGAGGCCGAAGCGGCCGTCGACCCCGCGACGGACCGCGTCACGGTCGAAGGCGTTCCCGTGGGTGCCGGCGACCGGGTGGTCCTCCGCCCGGGGAGCCGCCGGACGGACGCCCAGGACGCCTTCCTCCACGACCGCCCGGCCGTCGTGGAGGAGGTCCTGCACGACGTGGACGGCGGAATCCACCTCGCCGTCACGGTCGAGGGCGATCCGGCCACGGAACTGCGCCGCGAGCAACGGCGCTTCTGGTACTTCCAGCCCGACGAACTGGCCCTTCCGGAGGAGGAGTGACGGCCGCGGCGGCCGGAGCCGCCGCCGGAACGGACCGCGACGTGCTGGTCGCCGGTATCGGCAACATCTTCCTCGGCGACGACGGCTTCGGCGTGGAGGTCGCGCGCCGCCTGGCCGAGTGGGAGGTGCCCCCGGGAGTCGAGGTGCAGGACACCGGAGTCCGCGGAGTCCACCTCGCCTACCAGCTGCTGGACGGCTACCGGGCCGTCGTGCTCGTCGACGCGGTGCCCGGCGACGAACCGCCCGGCACGCTGCGGGTCCTCGAACCGGACCTCGCGCAGCAGCAGCCGGACGCCGGAGCGGCCGTCGACGGGCACCGCATGACGCCCGACGCGGTGCTGGGCCTGCTCGGCACCCTCACCGAGGGTGTCGGCGGCACCGGGCCGCGCCGCGTCCTGATCGTCGGCTGCGTCCCCGCTTCCCTGGAGGAGGGAATCGGCCTCTCCGTCCCCGTCGCCGCCGCTGTCGAGGACGCTGCCCACCTCGTGCGGGGACTCGTGGACGACCTCGTGGCCCCCCGGGACGGAGCGGGCTTCCCGGCACGCCGGGGCGACGCCCCGGCCGTATGAGCCGATCGGGCCAGGCACGCCCCTCCCGGCGGCGTGTCAGGCACGGCCCGCCTTCCTCCGGACCTGTAATGGACGGCCGGGGCCGCACCGGGACCCGTCGGCCTACGTTCCACCGAGAGAGGCCAGGATGCACGAGATGTCCATCGCGCTGGCGGTGGTGCAGCAGGTCGAGGAAGCCCCGCCCGAGGACGTCACGGGGGCCGTGGAGTCGGTGCGCCTCCAGGTCGGCGAGCTCGCCGGCGTCGTTCCCGACGCACTCCGCTTCAGCTTCGAACTCGCCTGCGCCGGCACCGTCCTGGAAGGCGCCGAGCTGCACATCGAGACGGTGCCCGGCCGCGCCCGCTGCACGCCCTGCGGCCACGTCTGGGCCACCGGGATGCCACCGCTCCTCTTCTGCCCGCAGTGCGACTCGGGCGACACCGAACTGCTCGCCGGAAGGGAACTGCGCGTCACCGCCCTCGCCTGTTCCGAACGCCACCGACACACCCCGGACGACCGGGTGCCCGAGGAGAGCTGACCCATGTGCCGTGCCGTCGACCTGCAGCAGGCCGTACTCGCCAAGAACGACCGCAGTGCCCAGGACCTCCGCGCGTACCTAGCGGGACGCGGCACCACCGCCGTCAACCTGCTCTCGAGCCCCGGCAGCGGGAAGACCGCCCTGCTGGAGTCGGAACTGGACCTCGCCCGGCAGCGCCGCGTTCCGGTCGCCGCCCTCACCGCCGACCTGGCCACCGAGAACGACGCCGTGCGCCTGGCACGCTCCGGAGCTCCCGTCAAACAGGTGTGCACCGACGGACTGTGTCACCTGGAGGCGGACATGCTCCGCGGCCACCTCGACGGCTGGATGCCGGACGGCACCCGGCTGCTGTTCGTCGAGAACGTCGGCAACCTCGTCTGCCCCGCCTCCTACGACCTCGGGGAGTCGCTGCGGGTGGCGCTCGCCTCCGTCACCGAGGGCGAGGACAAGCCGCTGAAGTACCCCACCGCCTTCGGCCTCGCCCACCTCGTCGTGGTCACCAAGTACGACATCGCCGCCGCGGTCAGCTTCGACCGCGCCGCCTTCCTCGACCACGTACGCCAGGTCAACCCCGGTGTCGAGGTGCTCTTCACCTCCGCGCGCACCGGGGACGGCGCGGGGGAACTCCTCGACCGCGCGCTGGCCGTGCACGAGGGCGCCGCCGTCCACGAGCCCGTGATGACCCGCAGCGCCCACGACCACGGCCACACACACGGCCACGACCACGGCCACACACACGCCGAGCACGTCCACCCATGACCTCCGGCGCCTCCACCACGACCGTCGCCGACCCGGCCCCCCGCCGCCGGAGCCGGGTCACCGTGCGCGGCGTCGTCCAGGGCGTCGGCTTCCGACCCTTCGTGTACGCGCTGGCCACGCAGCTCCGGCTCAGTGGCCACGTCGCCAACACCGGGCACGGTGTCGTCGCGGAGATCGAGGGCGCCCCCGGCGACGTCGCGGCCTTCCTCGCACGCGTCGCTTCCGACGCGCCCCCGCTCGCCGTGGTGGAGTCCGTCGACCACGAACCCCTCGAACCCACCGCGGCGGACGGCTTCACCATCCGCGAGTCCCGGGCCGACGGCACCGCCCGCACCCTCGTGCCCCCGGACACCGCGACCTGCTCCGCCTGCCTCGACGAGCTGCGCGACCCGGCCGACCGGCGTCACCGCCACCCGTTCATCACCTGCACCCACTGCGGGCCGCGCTTCACCATCGTCACGGCGCTGCCCTACGACCGCGCGCACACCACCATGGCCCGCTTCCCGCTCTGCGACCCCTGCGCCCGCGAATACGCCGACCCCGCCGACCGCCGCTTCCACGCCCAGCCGGTGGCCTGCCACGACTGCGGCCCCCGGCTCCGCCTCGTCCTCGGCCACGGCGAGGCGGACGGCGAGACGGACGGAGAGCCGGTGGCCGCAGCTCGGCGGCTGCTCGCCCGCGGCGCGATCGTCGCTGTGAAGGGACTCGGCGGCTACCACCTCGCCTGCGATGCTTCCGACCCCGCTGCCGTGCGCCGGCTGCGCCGCCGCAAGGAGCGCGGCGACAAACCGCTCGCCCTCATGGCCCGCGACCTCGCGGACATCGCGCCACGGGTGCACCTGGACGCCGCCGAGAAGGACCTGCTCACCGGGCCGCAGCGGCCCGTCGTCCTGCTGCGCCGCCGCCCGCCCGGGCAGGTGCCGGAGAATGCCCCGCCCGTCGCCGAGGACGTCGCCCCCCGCTGCGCCGACCTCGGCATCATGCTGCCCTACACACCCCTCCACCACCTGCTGCTGGGACTCCCCGGCGACCCGCCGGGCCCCCGGCTGCTCGTGATGACCAGCGGCAACCTCGGCGGCGAACCCATCGTCACCGACGACATCGAGGCGTTCTCCCGCCTCGCGGGCATCGCCGACGCCTGGCTCACCCACGACCGGCCGATCCACGTCCCCTGCGACGACTCGGTGTTCCGCGTCGTGGACGGCGAACCGCTGCCGGTACGCCGCTCCCGCGGGCACGCCCCGTTCCCTGTCGCCCTCCCGTTCCCCGTCCAGCCGGTACTCGCCGTGGGCGGCGACCTCAAGAACACCTTCTGCCTCGCAGCAGGACGCCGCGCCTGGCTCTCCGCCCACAACGGCGACATGGACGACCTGGCCACCCTCAACGCCTTCACCACCGCCCAGGCGCAACTGGAGAACCTCACCGGCGTCACCCCCGAACTGCTCGTCGCCGACCGGCATCCCGGCTACCGCAGCACCGCCTGGGCACGACGCCACGCCGCGGGCAGACCCGTGCGCACCGTGCAGCACCACCACGCCCACATCGCCTCCGCGATGGTCGAAGCGGGACTCGACGGCACCCGGCCCGTCGTCGGAGTCGCCTTCGACGGCACCGGCTACGGCGACGACGGCGCCGTGTGGGGCGGCGAGTTCCTGCTCGCCGACTACGACGGCCACCGCCGCCTGGCCCACCTCGCGTACGCTCCCCTCCCCGGTGGCGACGCGGCCGTTCGGCACACCCGACGCATGGCACTGGCGCATCTGCACGCCGCCGGACTGCCCTGGGACGCCGACCTGCCACCCGTGACGGCCTGCACCCCCGACGAACTCCGGCTGCTGGCACGGCAGGTCGAACGAGGACTGCACTGCGTCCCCACCTCCAGCATGGGCCGGCTCTTCGACGCGGTGTCCTCCCTCGTCGGACTGTGCCACCACGCCGGCTACGAGGCCCAGGCCGCCGTCGAACTCGAAGCGGCCGCCTGGAACCACCTGACCGAGCACGGCCCCTGCGGTGACCCCGGAGCCGACTTCGCTCTGGCGGACCGCGGGAACGGCGAACCGCTGCGCGCGGACCCCGCCCCCCTGCTCGCCGCCACCGTCGACGCGGTGCGCTCCGGCGAACCGCCCGGGCTGCTCGCCGCCCGGTTCCACACGGCGGTCGCCCGTCTGGTGCGGCGGGTGTGCGCCGAGGCAGCCGAACGGCACGGCACGGACACCGTCGCCCTCAGCGGCGGGGTGTTCGCCAACGGCATCCTCGCCACCACATGCGCCCGCGGCCTGCGGGAGGACGGCCTCACCGTGCTCACCCATCGGCAAGTGCCCCCCAACGACGGAGGACTGGCGCTCGGACAGCTCGTCGTCGCCGCTCGCGAAGGCGGTCCGTCACCTGCCGCGCCCCGACCTGCCGAAGAACACCACCCGTGAATCCAGCAGCTGCAGTGAGGAGGGCCCATGTGCCTGGCGGTACCCGGCAAGGTGCTCGCGATCGCCGAACGTGACGGCACCCGCATGGCCGACGTCGACTTCGGCGGCGTGGTCAAGGAGGTGTGCCTCGAGTACCTGCCCGACCTGGAGGTCGGCGAATACACCATCGTCCACGTCGGATTCGCGCTGCAACGGCTGGACGAGGAGTCCGCTCGCCGCAGCCTGGAACTCTTCGGCGAACTGGGCTTGCTCGATGAGGAGTTCGGTGACCCGTGGCAGCAGGCCGCGGACGAGAGCGGCGCCCCGCTGCCGCCGGCCGCCGACAGGCCCCCGGAGCCGGCCGCCACCTCCCCGGGGGCCACGACACCGCAGGAGGCGGACCGGTGAAGTACATCGACGAATTCCAGGACCCGGACCTCGCCAGGCGCCTCCTGGACGACATCCACGCCACGGTGACCCGCCCCTGGGCACTGATGGAAGTCTGCGGAGGGCAGACCCACACCATCATCCGCCACGGCATCGACCAACTGCTCCCCGAGCAGGTCCGCCTCATCCACGGCCCCGGCTGTCCGGTGTGCGTGACTCCGCTGGAGGTCATCGACAAGGCCCTCGCCATCGCCTCCCGCCCCGAAGTGATCTTCTGCTCCTTCGGGGACATGCTGCGCGTGCCCGGCACCGACCGGGACCTGTTCCGGGTCCGCAGCGAGGGCGGCGACGTGCGTGTCGTGTACTCCCCGCTGGACGCGCTCCGCATCGCCCAGCAGAACCCGGACCGCGAAGTGGTCTTCTTCGGCATCGGGTTCGAGACCACAGCGCCGCCCAACGCCATGACGGTGCACCAGGCCCGGAAACTCGGCATCGGCAACTTCAGCCTGCTCGTCTCGCACGTCAGGGTGCCGCCCGCGATCGAGGCGATCATGAACGCGCCGGACTGCCAGGTCCAGGGCTTCCTGGCCGCCGGTCACGTGTGCAGCGTGATGGGCGTCGAGGAGTACCCGGAACTGGCGGAACGCCACCGGGTGCCGATCGTGGTCACCGGCTTCGAACCCCTCGACATCCTGGAGGGCGTGCGCCGCACCGTCCGGCAGCTGGAGCGCGGCGAACACACCGTCGACAACGCCTACGCCCGAGCGGTCCGGCCGGAGGGCAACCCTGCGGCACGCGCCATGCTCGCCGACGTCTTCGAGGTCACCGACCGCGCCTGGCGCGGCATCGGTGTCATCCCCGACAGCGGGTGGCGGCTGTCCGAGCGGTATCGGGCCCATGACGCGGAGCACCGCTTCGACGTCGACGGCATCACCACCGAGGAACCCGCCGCCTGCCGCAGCGGCGAGGTGCTGCAAGGACTGATCACCCCCCACGAGTGCGAGGCGTTCGGCACCGCCTGCACCCCGCGCACCCCCCTCGGGGCCACCATGGTCTCCAGCGAGGGCGCCTGCGCCGCGTACTACCTCTACCGCCGGCTCGGCGGCCCCACCGGCAACGACACCGCTCCGCAGGAGGCGACCACCGTTGGCTGAGACCACCGCAGAACGCAGCCGAGCCGCATCCGCCCCGGCACCGCTGCCCGACCCCGCCCGGTGGACCTGCCCGGCGCCACTGCGGGACCACCCCCGCATCGTCATGGGGCACGGCGGCGGAGGCGCCCTCTCCGCCGAACTCGTCGAGCACGTGTTCGCCCCGGCCTTCGGCGGTGAGACGCTGTCCGCCCTGGCCGACTCCGCGACCGTCACGCTGGGCGGCGCCCGGATCGCCTTCTCGACCGACACCTTCGTCGTCAGGCCGCTGTTCTTCCCCGGCGGCAGCATCGGAGACCTGGCCGTCAACGGAACCGTCAACGACCTCGCCATGAGCGGTGCCCGGCCCGCCTACCTCTCCTGCGGCTTCGTGCTGGAGGAAGGCGTGGAGACGTCCGTCGTCGGGCGCGTCGCCGAGGCGCTGGGCACCGCGGCCCGTACCGCCGGCGTGGAGGTCGCGACCGGCGACACCAAGGTCGTCGAGTCCGGCCGCGGCGACGGGATCTACCTCAACACCTCCGGCATCGGCCTGGTCCCGGAGGGCGTGGACATCCGCCCCCAGCGTGCCGAACCCGGCGACGTGGTGATCGTCAGCGGGCCGATCGGCCTGCACGGCATCGCCGTCCTCAGCCTCCGCGAGGGCCTGGAGTTCGGCGCCGAGATCGAGAGCGACTGCGCCGCCCTCCCCGGGCTGGTCGCCGCGATGCTGGAGGTCACCCCCGACCTCCACGTGCTGCGGGACCCGACCCGCGGCGGCGTCGCCGCGGCCCTCGGCGAGATCGCCGCGGCCGCGCAGGTCGGTGTCGTCGTGCGGGAGCGTGCGCTGCCCGTTCCCGAACCGGTCGCCGCGGCCTGCGCCATGCTCGGGCTCGACCCGATGTACGTCGCCAACGAGGGCAAGCTCGTCGCCTTCGTGCCACGGGACCGCGCCGACGAGGTGCTGGCCGCCATGCGGGCGCACCCGCTGGGCGCCGGCGCCACGATCGTGGGGGAGTGCGTCACCGACCACCCGGGCATGGTCGTCGCCCGTACCGGACTCGGCGGCACCCGGGTCGTCGATCTGCCCGTCGGCGAGCAACTGCCGCGCATCTGCTGAATCGACCGTGACACAGCCCGTCGCCCCGCCCGTCCGCCACGCACCGCTGCCGGACGGGCGGGCGGGGAGCGTGCCGTGCGCGCGCCGCACCCCGGGCACGGGCCCGAGACGAGGAAAGGGGAGGACATGACCGCCGAGCGCCCCCACAACGGCAGCCCCGAACGCCTGTGGGCGCTGCTGGGGCTGGTGACGGCGGTCCTCGTGGCCGGGTACTTCCTGCTTCCCATCGACGTCTTCGGCGCCGAACGCCCGCTCGTCAGCTGGGCGGCGTTCGGTGTCGCGCTCGTCGCCGTCACCGTCCTTCTCCTGAAGCAGATGCGGGACGTCCACCAGGAGCGCGAGGGCGTGCACCCCGGCTTCATGATTCCGCTGCTGATCTGCCTCACGGTGCTCGTCTTCGCCGCCGCCTACTTCAACCTCGCCGAGGAACCGGGGGAGTTCCGCGGGATCGCCACGCGACTGGACGCCCTGTACTTCACGGTGGTCACGCTGGCGACCCTGGGATACGGGGACATCGTCCCCAGCGGACAGACGGCACGGCTGCTCGTCCTCGTGCAGCTCGTGTACAACCTGGTCTTCCTCACGGCCGCCGCCGCCGCGTTCTCCTCCCGGTTCCGCACCCTGATCGCCCGGCGCCCCCCGTCCGGGGGGCGGGGCGAACTCAGCGGTCGCGCACGAAGCGCAGAAAGCTCCCGACGCCCTCGGCCACGTCGTCGGCCGACCATTCCGCGGCGGAGGCGGAGACAGTGACCTCGGTCGTCGCCAGCCCCGGCAGCGCCGCGTCCTGCCACGGCCCGAACACCGCGGTCCCCGTCTGCTCCGCCTGCCGCACTCCGGCCTCGTCGAGCGTTCGTGCGGGATACGGCAGCCACACCTGGAACTGGTGCGTGCACGGGATCACCGGGTGCACCCGGAAGAAGGGCACCTCGTCGGTGAGGGCGTCGCGCAGGGCGGCGGCCACGATCTTGGCGTGCGCCACGTGGCCGGGCAGCCGCGGCAACTCGTGCTCGAGGCCGTGCAGCGCCGCCAGCGCCGCGGGCCACTGCTGGAAGACCAGCCCTCCGTACCGGTGCCGCCAGGTCCTCGCCTCCGCCACCACGTCCGCCGAGGCGCACAGAGCGGCACCGGAGATCCCCTCCAGGGACTTGTAGAACGACACGTACACGCTGTCGGCCAGGTCGGCGATCTCCGCGAGCGACCGTCCGAAGTGCTCGGTGCACTCCCACAACCGCGCGCCGTCGAGGTGCACCACCGCCTCCCGGTCGCGCGCGGCGCCCACGACCGCGGTCAGCTCCTCCCACGAGGGCAGCACGAAGCCTGCCTCGCGCAGCGGGAGTTCCAGCATCAAAGTGCCGAACGGCTCGTCGAGGCCGTGGACCTCCCCGGCGAGCGGCAGCCGCTCCTCCCGGGTCGGGTGCACCGTCCGCAACCCGCTCACCGCCTGGAGCGCCCCGCCCTCGTGCACCTCCGGGTGCGCGCGCGGATGCAGCGCGACCGTGGGGTTCCCCGTCCTGCCGGCCCAGCACCGGAGCGCGACCTGCTGGGCCATGGTGCCCGTCGGGAAGAACACCGCGTCCTCCGTGCCCAGCAGGTCGGAGACCCGCCGCTCCAGCACGGACACCGGCCCGTCACCGTACGCGTCCGGCGGTCCGTCGAGGTCGTGGTCGGCCAGCCGCTCCAGATACTGCCGCATGGTCGGACGCCTGCTGTGGGACAGCACCCGCTCGCACTGTGCGAGCGCCGCCCGCCGCCGTTGCCGCATCGTCTGCTTGCCCATCCGCCGATTCTGCCTGCCGCCCGCATCGCGGCCCAGTTCTTCGCCGCAGACTCTTGACGTGCGACATATGCGGAGGAAACTGGAATACAGCCAGAAAACCGGAGAGCCCCACCGCCGGTGGAGACGTTCACCGGCAGGAGACCCTTGGCGGAGCTCTGGTGAGGGCCCCGGCGGGCCTGCGGTGACGGAGCCCGGGCGACGACCCGGGCGGAAGGGACCGGAGGACCACCGGGGACTGCTTCTGCCCGCAGCAGCCGGCTCGGGTCCGGGCTGCTCAGGGCACCAGTCCCGCGCGGCGCGCGGCGACCACCGTCTCCAGACGGGTGTGCGTGTCCAGCTTCCGCATCGCCGAGCGCAGATAGGCCTTGACCGTCTCGGGGCGGAGGCCGGCACGAGCGGCGATCTCCGCGTTGGTGCCCCCGTCGGCAACCCACGCCACGACGTCCGTCTCCCTCGGGGACAGCCGGACCTCCCGCGCTGTCCCGGGCGCCCGCAGCCGGTCCGGCAAGGGGGCGGCCGCCAGCCGGTCGCACACCTCCAGCACCTCCCGGCGCACCTCCTCGTCCGCCAACCGGGCCGCCACGGAACGCAGGTCGGAGTGCGCCGCGCGTACTTCCTCCCAGGCGTCCGGCCCCGGCGCCCCGCCCGCCTCGCACAGCGAGCGCCGGGAGGCAGCGGCGCGCCGGGCCTGCCGCCGGGCGTCGAGGGCCCGCTCCAGTTCCCGCACCGCCTCGGCCGCGGCGTCCGTCGCCCTGTCGCCCAGGGGTGCGGGACACCGCAGGGCCGCGTACAGCACACCCCGGACGTGGGACCCGGCCATGACCGGGAGGGCCAGGACCGAACGGAGTCCCTCGGCCGCGACCGCCGCGTCGTACTCGTGACTGATGCCGCGGGAGGTGCGGTAGTCGGTGACCGAGACAGGGCGCGCCCGCGCGGCCGCCTTGCCGCCGAGACCGCTGCCCGGCGCGATCGTCAGCCCCCGGAGCGCGGAGGTCCTGGTGCCCGTGCCCTCGCCTATACGGAAGCCGATGCTGCCCTCCGCCCCGCACAGGCCCGCGAACGCCACGTGGGCCCCCGATCCGCGCAGGACCCGGATCAGAGCCGCCCGTACGGCCTGCTGCTCGACGGCGTCCACCACACCTCCCGGGACCGGCCACCCCCGTCCGGGGGTGGTGAGAGCTGCGCCACTCCTGCACGATGCTACGCAGAGCGCAGGACGAGGAGGAGGCCCAGGTGACCGCAGGAACCACGGACTCGACCGGCACGACCTCGCCGGAGCCGTCGTACGCGAGCGGTACGTCCGACACGCCCCTGCTCGGGGAGACCATCGGGCACAACCTCGACAGGACGGCGGCCGCGCACCCGGATGCGGAGATGCTGGTCGACGTCCCCAGCGGGCGGCGCTGGAGCTACGCCCGGTTCGTCGAGGACGTCGACCAGCTGGCACGCGGCCTGCTCGCCCGCGGCATCGGCAGGGGCGACCGGGTCGGCATCTGGGCCGTCAACTGCCCGGAGTGGTTGCTGGTCCAGTACGCCACCGCGCGGATCGGCGCCGTGATGGTCAACATCAACCCCGCCTATCGGACGCACGAGTTGGCCTACGTGCTGCGACAGGCCGGTGTCGCGATGCTGATCGCCTCCACGACGTACCGGACCAGCGACTACCGGGCCATGGCCCGTGAGGTCGCGGGGGAGTGCCCCGCGCTGCGGGAGACCGTCCACATCGGTACGGACGACTGGGACGCCCTGGTGGAGGCCGGGGACGGGGTACCCGCCGAGCGGCTGAAGGCCGTGTCGGCAGAGCTGAGCTGCGACGACCCGATCAACATCCAGTACACCTCGGGCACGACGGGCTTCCCCAAGGGCGCCACCCTCTCGCACCACAACATCCTCAACAACGGGTTCTTCGTGGGCGAACTGGTCGGCTACACCGAGCAGGACAGGATCTGCCTCCCCGTGCCCTTCTACCACTGCTTCGGCATGGTCATGGGGAACCTGGCGGCCAGCAGCCACGGGGCCTGCGTGGTGATCCCCGCGCCGTCCTTCGAGCCCGCCGCGACGCTGCGGGCCGTCCAGGACGAGCGCTGCACCTCGCTCTACGGGGTGCCGACCATGTTCATCGCCGAACTCAACCTCCCCGACTTCGCTTCCTACGACCTCTCCCGGCTGCGCACCGGGATCATGGCGGGTTCACCGTGTCCTGTCGAGGTGATGAAGCGCGTCATCGCCGAGATGCACATGGCCGAGGTCGCCATCTGCTACGGGATGACGGAGACTTCGCCGGTCTCCACGCAGACCCGCGTCGACGACGACCTGGAACGCCGCACTGCGACGGTGGGGCGCGTCCTGCCGCACCTGGAGGTGAAGGTCGTCGATCCGGCCACCGGGGTCACGGTGCCCCGGGGCGAGCCGGGCGAACTGTGCACGCGGGGCTACTCGGTCATGCTGGGCTACTGGGAAGATCCGGAACGCACGGCCGAAGTCGTCGACGCCGCACGGTGGATGCACACCGGTGACCTCGCCGTGATGCGCGAGGACGGCTACGTCGCCATCACCGGCCGTATCAAAGACATGATCATCCGCGGTGGGGAGAACGTGTATCCGCGCGAGATCGAGGAGTTCCTGCACGCACACCCCAAGGTCTCCGACGTGCAGGTCGTCGGTGTGCCCGACGAGCGGTACGGCGAAGAGGTCCTCGCCTGCGTCATCCCGGCGGACCCGGCCGACCCGCCGACGGCCGAGGAGGTCGCCGCGTACTGCGAGGGCCGCCTGGCGCACTACAAGGTCCCGCGGCGGGTGCGGATCCTGACGGAGTTCCCCATGACGGTCAGCGGCAAGGTCCGGAAGGTCGAACTCCGCGAGTCCGCCGCGGAGCAGCAGCCGGGAGTGTGACGGGCCGTCTGCCTGGTGCACATCCGTTCCGGAGGCGGCACCGGACGTGGGTCCGGCGGGCGGGGCCTGGCAGGATGGTGCCCCCACGAGGCTGTCCGGCCTTGCACACCACAGTTCACGTCCCCCGGGGGGTTTCCGGCATGTCCGACCCGAACCAGAATCCTTACGCGAAGCAGCCGGGAGCCCAGCAGCCCGGTGGTCAGCCGCCGTACGGTGCTCAGCAGCCCGGTGGTCAGCCGCCGTACGGTGCTCAGCAGCCGGGTGGTCAGCCGCCGTACGGCGCCCAGCCGGGTTACGGCTACGGCTACCCGCAACAGCCCATGACGCCCGGCGCTCCTCCGCCCTACGGCTACGACCCCGCTGCGCCGTACGGCTACGACAGGTACGGGCGACCCTATTCGGAGAAGTCCCGCATCATTGCCGGTGTGCTGTCGCTGTTCCTCGGCAGCCTCGGCATCGGGCGCTTCTACACGGGACATGTCGGTATGGCGATCGGCCAGCTCCTCACCTGCGGCGGCCTGGGCATCTGGTCGCTGGTCGACGGCATCATCCTGCTCACGAGCGACGGTGCCACCGACAGCGACGGCCGGGTGCTGCGTGGCGGCTGAGCCGGCCACCGGGAGCCTGGGCACCTTCCGGCGAGCGGCGCGGCACCCCTCGGCCGTGCCGCTCGGCCTGGCTGCCGCGGGTCTTGCGGGAGCCGCGTACCTCTACCGCACCGATCCGCACCGGCCGGGGCAGTTGCTGCCCCGTTGTCCGTTCGAGTTCGTGACCGGACTGTGGTGCCCCGCCTGCGGCGGCACCCGTATGACGTACGACCTGATGCACGGGGACGTCGCCGCCGCGTTCCACGACAACGCGGTCCTGCTGCTGCTCGGGGTGCCGGCCGCCGCGTACCTGTGGACCCGGCAGGTGCAGGAGGCCGCACGCGGGCGCCGCTACCGGCCCGCGCCGGGGCGCCGGGGTGTCGCTGTCGTCCTGGGGACTGCCGTGGCCTGGACAGTCGCCCGGAACGTGATGGGCTGGGGACCCGCGTGAGCGGCGCACCTGTGCCGCCGGTGACAGCCCCATGCCTCCGTGACGGCGAGGGCGGGATAGGGTCACGCCTGTCGGCTTGACTCTTACTTGACCTTTTCGGGGGCCTGTCGTGGTTCTTGTCGCGGTGTTCGGCGCGGCACTGCTCATCGCCGTTCTGCTGTCCGGGCTGGCCGCCCGGTCGGTCCTCTCCACCTCGTTGCTGTTCCTCGTGGGCGGCGCTCTGGTGAGCGACGGGTTCCTCGGGCTGATCCACATCTCGCCGGAGAGCGAGATCGTGGCGACGACCGCCGATCTCGCACTGTTCGCGGTGCTGTTCACCGACGGCATGCACGTGTCCTTCACCGAACTGCGTGCCCGCTGGAAGAACCCGGCGCGGGCGCTCGTCCTCGGCATGCCGTTGTGCTTCTTCGGTATCGCGGTGCTCACGCACTTCCTCACCGGACTGGACTGGACGACCTCCTTTCTCGTCGGAGCGGTCCTCTCGCCCACCGACCCGGTGTTCGCCTCGGCGATCGTCGGGCGCAAGGAGGTGCCGGGAAGGCTGCGGCAGTTGCTGAACGTGGAGAGCGGCGTCAACGACGGACTGGCTCTGCCGTTCGTGCTGATCTTCATTGCTGCCGCCGGGCCGACCGGCCACGCGGCGGAGGCCTCGTTCGGCACCATCGCTCTGGAGCTCGCGCTGGGCCTGGTCTTCGGCGTCTTGGCGCCTCTGGTGGTGAACGGCCTGGTGCGGTTCCGGCTGCTGGGTGCCGAACCCAAGCTCCAGCCGCTGCTGCCGCTGGCCATCGGAGTGGGGCTCTACGCGCTGTGCCACCTCACCCACGCCAACCCCTACCTCGCCGCGTTCAGTGCCGGCGCGGTACTCGCCGCGGTGTCGCCGGAGGCGAAGCGGTCCTTCGAACCGCTCGGTGAATCGTTCGCCGAGCTGGCGAAGTTCGCGGCCCTGCTGGTGTTCGGTGCGCTGCTCACCCCGCAGCTGTTCGGCGACCTGTCGTTCGGCGGGTACGCGGTGGCCGTCCTCACGATCGTCCTTATCCGTCCGCTGACGCTGATCCTCTCTCTGGTGGGAACCGAGTTCGACCGCCGCGAGAAGCTGACCGCGGCCTGGTTCGGGCCCAAGGGCTTCGCGTCGGTCGTCTACGGCCTGCTGGTGCTGCAGTCGGGCATCCCGGACGGTGAGCAGGTGTTCACGCTCATCGCCGTGACCATCGCGTTCTCGATCATCGCGCACAGCAGCACCGACGTGCCGATCGCCCGCGTGTTCGACGTCGAGGAGCTCGTGGGCATTCCGGACGACGGCATCGGACCGCGATGGCCGTTCGGCAGGGGCCGCCGCAAGCGCGGTGCCGGGAGCGGTGGCGTCCCGGAGGCGCAGCAGGGTGCCGACGGCGAGCCCGGGAGCGCGGCACGCGGCGAGGTGCCCGAGGGCGCGGGCGACGGCCGGTCCGCCGATCGCTGACCGGCGGCCCCGGACGGTCGGTCGGCCCCGCCTTCCTGAACGGGCCGCCCGGGCCGTTCGTAGCCTTGGGTCGCCCGGGGGTGCTGGGTACGGCTGTCAGCCGGCCGCGGTGGCTCCGGGAGGATCCGGCAGGGGCTGCTCGGTCCAGATCACCTTGCCGGTCGGGGTGTAGCGGGTGCCCCACCGGTCGGCGAGCTGCGCCACCAGGAACAGGCCTCGGCCTCCCTCGTCCGTGGTGGCGGCGTGGCGCAGATGCGGTGAAGTACTGCTGGTGTCCGAGACCTCGCAGATCAGGGCGTGGTCCAGGATGAGCCGGGCATGGACCGGCTCCGCGCCGTAGCGGATCGCGTTGGTGATCAGTTCGCTGAGGATCAGCTCCGTCGCGAACGCCTCCTCGCCCAGACCCCAGGACTCGAGGCGGCGGACGACGTCGGCCCGCACCCCGGCGACCGCGGAGGGGTCGGAGGGCACCTGCCATTCGGCGATGCGGTCCTCCGGCACCGAGCGCGTCCTCGCCACCAGCACGGCGACGTCGTCCTCCTGCGGTTCCGGGAGCAGCGACTCCAGCACCGTGTGGCAGGTGCCCTCGGCCGTGCGTCCCGAGCCGGTCAGCACCTCCCGGAGCGCGTCCAGCCCGACGTCGATGTCCTGGCCGCGGCGCTCGACGAGCCCGTCGGTGTAGAGCACCAGACGGCTGTCCGTCTCCAGCGCCATCTCGACCGATTCGAAGGGCAGCCCCGGCACGCCGAGAGGCGGCCCCGCCGGGACGTCGGCGAACTCGACGCGTCCGTCGGTGTGCACCACGGCGGGCGGCAGATGGCCGGCCCGGGCGATCGTGCAGCGCCGGGCCACCGGGTCGTAGATCGCGTACAGGCAGGTGGCGCCGGTGAGTCCGGCGTTGCTGAAGTCCGTACCGTCCGGATCGGTCTGCAGCGCCAGTTCGTTGAGACGGCTCAGCAGTTCGTCCGGAGCCATGTCGAGGGCCGAGAAGTTGTGCACAGCGGTGCGCAGTCGTCCCATCGTGGCGGCGGCGTGCAGGCCGTGGCCCACGACGTCGCCGACGACCAGCGCTGCGCGGGCGCCGGGCAGCGGAATGACGTCGAACCAGTCGCCGCCCACGCCCGCCTGCGCCGGAAGGTAGCGGTAGGCGACGTCGAGGGCCCGCTGCTCGGGCAGTTGGCTGGGCAGCAGGCTCTGCTGCAGCGACACCGCCATCGAGTGCTCGCGCGTGTAGCGGCGCGCGTTGTCCAGGCACGAGGCCGCATGCACCGCCATCTCCTCCGCGAGCGAGAGGTCGTCCTCCTCGAAGGCCGAGGAGTCGCCGGCGCGCCAGAAGTTCGCGAGCCCGAGGACGGTGTTCCTGGAACGCAGCGGGACGGTGATCATCGAATGGACGCCGAAGTCGAGGATGGCCTTCGCACGATCCGGGTCCTGCTCCTGCCAGCCCGGGCTTGCGGGAAGATGCGGCACAAGCACGCCGAGGCCCCGGTCCACGCCCTGGATCTGCGGTGTCGCCGGCACGAACCGGAGCAGGTCGCCCACACGGTAGAAGGGCGGGTTCTCCGCGACACCGCTCAGTGCGGCACGGCGCATCTCGCCGGACTGCCAGGTGGGGAGCTCGTCGCCGGTCTCCACGCCATCGAGCAGGTCCACGCTGGTGAAGTCGGCGAACCCCGGGGCGGAAGCCTCCGCCAGCTCCTGCGCGGTGCGGGTGATGTCCAGCGTGGTGCCGACCGTGACGCTCACGTCGTACAGCAGCCGGAGACGGTCCTGGGCCGTCGCGGCCATGCCGGAGAGGTGGTGCAGCTCGGTGGTGTCGCGCAGCGTCGCCACATTGCCGGCGGGGCTTCCGTGCCGGACGGCGGGGCGATTGCTCACGGCCAGCAGCCGGTCGCCGGTGGCGACGACCTCGTCGGTCGCCACGCGCCCGGATGCCAGGAGTTCGGTCATGCGGGCGTCGAGTCCCAGGTCCTCCACGAGCCGGCCCTCGGCGTCCTCGGGCAGCGAGAGGAGGCGGCGGGCCTCGTTGTTGGCGAGCAGGAGTCTGCCGTCACCCCCGACGATCACCACCCCTTCGCGCACGGCGTGCAGCACCGCGTCGTAGTGCTCGTACATCCGCGCCATCTCGGCGGGGCCCAGGCCGTGGGTCTGCCGGCTGAGCCTTCTGGCCAGCAGCACGATGCCGCCCGTCGCCAGCATGAGGGCTCCCGCGGCACCGCCCAGGAGCACCGGCAGCTGGCGGTCGACGACGTCTCCCACAGCACTGGTCAGGACGCCCGCGGACACGAGGCCGACGACCTCGCCGCGGGAGTTCTTGACCGGCACGACGGCCTGCACCAGCCGGCCGATGGTCCCGTCGATGGTCTCCGTCACCGGCTTTCCCGCGAGCGGCGCGCGGATGTTGCCGACGAACTTCTTCCCGATCCGGTCCCGCTTCGGGTGCGTGAACCGGATGCCGTTGTCGTCGGTCACCACCACGAAGTCGACCTTGGTCCGCTTGCGGACGGATTCGGCGCGCGGTTGCAGAACACGTGTGGGGTCGGGGGAGTTCAGCGCGGCGACGATGCCCGGCGAGCGGGCCAGCGACTCGGCCACGGCCAGCGACCGGTCCTCGGCGGCACGCTCGCTGTAACGTTCCGCCTGCAGCAGCAGGGCGAAAACGCCCGCACTGACGATCAGCAGCGCTCCCACGACCTGGAGCACCAGCGCCTGCCCCGCGACGCTCCGGACGCCGAGCATCGACTCCCTGCCGCCACGTCGTCGTGGGCGGCTCACGGATGATGTGCCCGTGGTCGTGTGAGGCCGGAGTCGCACCATGCCACGAATGCTTCCACACCCGGTGGTGGGAGGCGACCACCGGAGGGTGGCACCGGATCGGCGCAGCAGGCGCGGCGGCGCCCGGACCGGGCGTGGTCTAGGCTGCCCCTGCGCACACAGTGAGGACGTGGGACGGATGGGACAGAGCGTGCCGGCACGGCACTCCGTCCTGCCTGGTCTCCTCGTGCTCCTGCTCGCCCTGGTCGGCCTCGGCTGCGGAGGCGCAGTCACCGGACCGCCGCCCCACGATCCCGCAGGCGCCGCCGCGCCTGCCGCGGTCGGTCCCGGCGCCGCACCGTCCGGCGCCGTCGGCGCGGCCCACCGCGCCCGGGCATCCGCCCCGGCCCCAGATGTCGAGGACGCCTCACTCGGCCGCACCGGCTGCACCGGCAAGCAGGACCCCCGCACCGAACCCCCGGCGGGACGCGGAACGCACCGTGACGGGCCGCTCACCGCCTCCACCGCGGCCGACTCCCCCGGACACGCGGAGCCGGCCCGCTGCCGTCCGCCCCGTCGCCCCGGCGGCCCCGCACCGCCCCCGACGGCGCCCCTCCACCTGTCCCTCTCCGTTCTGCGGGTGTAGGCCGCGGGCCACCCGCGGTCAACCGCGGGTCCCGTCGCCCCACGACCCACCGAACGGAGAGCCTTCCCATGCCACTTTCCACCAGGTCGCCCCGCCGGGCGGCCCGGGCGCTCGCCGCCTGGCCCGCCCGACGCTGGGCGGCTGCCGCCGCCTCGGCCGCCGCCTGCGCGGTTCTGATCGGCGTCCCGACCGCTGTGCTACCCACGCCGCTGTTCTCACGATCCGTACCGGTCCAGTGGTGGAACCTTCTGACGCTCGCACTGACCAGCGTCCTCGCGGGCATCGTGCTGGCAACCTACGTCCGCCGTCCGGGTGAAACGACCGCCGCGGGCGGCAGCCGGAGCGGGTCGGTCGGCGGCGTGCTCTCGTTCTTCGCCGTCGGATGTCCCGTGTGCAACAAGCTCGTGCTGCTCCTGCTCGGCACGTCCGGCGCACTGACCTACTGGGCCCCGCTGCAACCGGCCGTCGCCCTCGCGTCGGTCGTGCTGCTCGCCGAGGCCGCCCTGCGCCGGCTCCCGGCAACGGACACCTGCCCGGCCCCGGCCGGTCGCTGACCCGCGGCCGCCTCTGCCGTCCCCGACCGCTTCCCTGCGGTCCTCCCCTCCCTCTTTCCGCTCCGTCCTCGACTCCGTCGACCCTGGAGAACCCATGCCCACGCCCAACGCCCCCTCCCGCCGTCGGCGCACCGTGCTCGCCGCGGCCGCACTGACCGCCTCACTGGCCACCGTCGCCGCACTTCTCGCGACGGCCGGGAACGACACCCACGACCACGACGACGCCGCACCCGCCGCCACCGCCGACTCCTCGTCCTCCACCGCACCCCCGACAGCGGAGGAGAACCGGCGCGGCCCCGACCTCAGCCATCTCGCCCGGCGCGATCCCGACGACCCCCTGGCCCGCGGCCGGGCCGACGCTCCGGTCGTCCTCATCGAGTACGCGGACTTCCAGTGCCCCTTCTGCGGACGCTTCGCCCGCCGCACCGAACCCCGGCTCGTGGAGAAGTACGTCCGGAAGGGCGTGCTGCGCATCGAGTGGCGCAACTTCCCCGTGTTCGGCAAGGAGTCCGAACAGGCCGCGCTCGCCGCCTGGGCGGCGGGCCGGCAGAACCGCTTCCGGCAGTTCCACGACCTGCTGTACGCCGCGGAGCGCGAACGCAACTCCGGCGAGTTCGCCGACGACCGCCTGGTGGAGTTCGCCCGCCGCGCCGGCGTGCCCGACCTGGAGCAGTTCCGCAGCGACATGGCGAGCCGGGAAGCACGCCGCAGCCTGGGAAGGGACCGGGAGGAGGGCTACCGCCTGGGCGTCAGCAGCACCCCCGCCTTCCTCGTGGGCGACACGCCCATCCTCGGCGCCCAGCCGACGCGGACCTTCGAAAAGGCGGTGGAGCAGGCGGCCGAGCGCGCCCGGCAGGAGGACCGGGAGGCGGGAAGGTGAGCGACACCGGTCTCCTGGTGGCGCTCCTCGGAGGCGTCCTCACCCTCCTCAGCCCCTGCAGCGCCCTGCTGCTCCCGGCCTTCTTCGCCTATTCCTTCACCACCACGACCCGCCTCGCCGGACGCACCGTCCTCTTCTGGGCGGGGCTGTGCACGACCCTGGTGCCGCTCGGAGCCGCGGGTGCCTACGCCGGCCGGTTGTTCTACGGCCACCGCGAACTACTCGTCACGATCGGAGGGTGGACGCTCGTCGCCCTCGGACTCGCCCAGATCCTCGGCCTGGGCTTCGGGTCGCGGCGTCTGGGGCAGGTCGCGAGCAGGCTGACGGCCGGTTCGGCCGCCTCGGTGCTGGCCCTGGGCGCGGTCTACGGGCTCGCGGGGTTCTGCGCAGGGCCCGTTCTCGGTGGTGTGCTCACCGTCGCCGCGCTCGGACACGACCCCTGGTACGGGAGCGTACTGCTCGCCGTCTACGCCCTCGGCATGGCGCTGCCGCTGTTCCTGCTGGCCCTGCTCTGGGACCGGTTCGAGGTGGGGCGGCGGCGCCGGCTGCGCGGCAAGGAGATCCGCGTCGGCCGACTGATCCTGCACACCACGTCGTTGGCCGGCGGACTGATGTTCGTCGCGCTCGGGGCCCTGTTCCTGGTCTTCGACGGCGCCTCCGCGCTGCCTTCCCCGCTGGGCGTGGAGGGGGAGTTCGCGCTCGAACAGCGGATCTCGCGCTGGGGAGCCGCGGTGTCCGACCGTGCGGTGGCGCTGGTGGCCGCCGTCCTGGTCGCGGCCGTGTCGCTGGCCGTACTGCTGCGGCGACCGTCCCGCTCGCCCGGGGAGGAGGACTGAGGAACGACCGCGCCGCGCGCGGTGCCTGCTTGCCGGTGAAAGCGCCGGCAAGCAGGCATTCGGCACGCGGCAGAAGGTCAGGCTGCCGCCGACTCCCGGCGCACCCTCCGCGCGGCTGCCACCAGGTTCTCCAAGGACGTCCGCACCTCCGGCCAACCACGGGTCTTCAGACCGCAGTCCGGGTTCACCCAGAGCCGCTCCGCGGGGAGGGCCTCGAGCCCGGTGCGCAGCAACTCCGCCACTTCCGCCACGTCGGGTACGCGGGGCGCGTGGATGTCGTACACACCGGGACCCGCCTCCCGCGGGTAGCCGTGCGCCGCGAGTTCGCGCGCCACCTTCATGCGGGAACGTGCCGCTTCCAGGCTGATGACATCGGCGTCGAGGTCGTCGATGGCCCGGATGACGTCGCCGAACTCCGCGTAGCACATGTGGGTGTGGACCTGTGTCGCCGGGCCGACACCGGAGGTGGTCAACCGGAAGGCCTTGGTGGCCCACGACAGGTAGGACGGGCGATCCTCGGGCCGCAGCGGCAGGGTCTCCCGCAGCGCCGGCTCGTCGACCTGGATCACGGAGGTGCCGGCGGCCTCCAGATCGCGCACCTCGTCCCGCAGGGCGAGCGCGACCTGCCGGGCGGTGT
Organism: Streptomyces callyspongiae; assembly: GCF_047200695.1. Lineage (NCBI taxonomy): Bacteria > Bacillati > Actinomycetota > Actinomycetes > Kitasatosporales > Streptomycetaceae > Streptomyces > Streptomyces callyspongiae. The sequence continues at coordinate 36,727 of NZ_JBJZOM010000009.1, read as the reverse complement.
CGGCGAGAGGCTGGTCGTCCCGCACGAACGACCAGGCGAGCATGGTCACCGGCCCGGTGAGCATGCCCTTGACGGGACGGTCGGTGAGGGACTGGGCGTACGCGGTCCAGTCCACGGTCATCGGCTCGGCACGGGAGACGTCCCCGGCGAGGATCGGCGGGCGGACGCAGCGGGTGCCGTAGGACTGCACCCAGCCGTGCCGCGTGGCCAGGAACCCGTCGAGCTGCTCGGCGAAGTACTGCACCATGTCGTTGCGTTCGGGCTCACCGTGCACGAGCACATCGATCCCCGCCTCCTCCTGGAAGGCGATCACGTCGCGGATCTCCGTCCCGACCCGCTCCTCGTAGGCCGCGGCATCGATCCGCCCGGCCCGCAGGTCGGCGCGGGCCGCGCGCAGCTCGTCCGTCTGCGGGAAGGAGCCCACGGTGGTCACGGGCAGCAGCGGAAGGCCGAGCCGGGCGCGTTGGGCCGCGTTCCGGTCCGTGTAGGGCTGTGGGCGGTGGCAGTCCCCGTCCGTCACCGCGGCCGCCCTGGCGCGGACGGCAGCGTCACGGGTCAGTGCGGAGCGGGCCCGGGCGGCGAGGTCGGAGCGGCGGCCGGCGAGGTCGGCGGCGATCGCGTCGGCGCCCTGCGTGAGCCCCTTCGCGAGGGTGACGACCTCGGCGGTCTTCTGCCGGGCGAAGGCCAGCCAGCGCAGAATCTCCGGGTCGATGTCCCGCTCGGCGGCGGTGTCGAGCGGGACGTGCAGCAGAGAGCAGGACGGGGCGACATCGACGCGGTCGGCGAGTCCCAGCAGCGTGCCCAGTGTCGCCAGTGACCTCTCCAGGTCGTCGGCCCACACGTTGCGGCCGTCGACCACACCGGCGACCAGGCGCTTGCCCGGGAGACCCCCGACGGCGGCGAGGGCGTTGAGATTGGCGCCCGCGCTTCGGGTGAAGTCCAGCCCCAGGCCCTCGACCGGGGCTTTCGCCAGCACGGGAAGCGCCTCACCGAGCCGGTCGAAGTAACTGGCGACGAGCAGCTTCGGCCGGTCTGCCAGGGTGCCGAGGTCGCGGTAGGCGCGAGCGGCGGCGTTCAGCTCGGCGGAGGAGCGTTCCTCGACCAGCGCGGGTTCGTCGAGCTGCACCCACTCCGCTCCGGCGGCGCGCAGGTCGGCGAGGACGTCGGCGTAGACCGGCAGCAGCCGGTCGAGCAGCGTCAACGGCTCGAAGCCGGGGGCGACGCCGGACGCGGGCTTGGCCAGCAGCAGGTACGTGACAGGCCCGAGGAGCACGGGGCGTGCGCGGTGACCGAGGGCCCGGGCTTCGCGCAGTGCGGCGACCTGCTGCGTGGAGTCGGCGGCGAACTCGGTGTCCGGGCCGAGCTCCGGGACCAGGTAGTGGTAGTTGGTGTCGAACCACTTGGTCATCTCCAGCGGGGCGACGTCCTGCGTGCCCCGGGCCATCGCGAAGTAGCCGTCCAGCGCGTCGGCCTCCACCGCTTTCCGGTGCCGTTCCGGGACGGCACCGACCATGACGCTGGTGTCCAGCACGTGATCATAGAGGGAGAAGTCGCCGGTCGGCACCTCGTGGATGCCGGCTTCCGCCAGACTGCCCCAGACCTGTGCGCGCAGCCCGGCCGCCGTCCGGGCCAGGGATTCTGCGGTGGTCCGGCCCTTCCAGTACCCTTCGATCGCTTTCTTCAGTTCCCGGTTCGGGCCCTGGCGCGGGTACCCGTACACGACGGCCTGTGGTGCCGCGGCTGCGGACTTCGGTGTCACGGAACTCTCCTTCGCGAGCGTGTCGTCGAGGTCCCGGGACCGGGAGCGTGCGCGAAGGAGCAGCCGACCGGTGGTGCGGCCGTGGTGCCTCAGCCGCTCCGCCCGGTGCGTACGCCGACCCGCCCTCGAGGTCACCGGAACCACCGCGCGCGGTCGCCGCGCGCGGACAGCGGGCAGGTTTTCGGACTCGCGGGCGCTTCGCCCTGTGGAAGGGCGGACTCCTACTGGCCGTCGCTTCCCGGTCCCGTTCGGGGCCAGTGCGTGTGACGGCGGTCGTTCCCGCTCACCGCTGCGGGGCAGTCCCGGATTTCCACCGGGTTCCCTCTTGCGACGCGCCTGCCTGGCAGACAGGGCGAACCAGCTGCACTCTTCAGACTAGTCGCCCCGAGCGGGAGCGGGAGGACGGATTCCACATTCCGGGCCGGCCCGGGAGGCGGCTCCGGCGGAGACGTGGGCAGGAAGCGGGACGCCGGCCGTGCTCGACGGGCGCATGTGCCGGACGTGCTCCGTGCACGATCACGTCTCCGACGGAGGATCCTGGCGGTCCGAACCCTCCGTCGTCCGGGAGGTCCCTTCCCGGGGCCGCGGCTCGTCGAGGTACTGATCGGCCCAGGCGCTGATGATGTGGGCGGCCCGCTGCGCCTGCCCCCGCGCGGTCAACAGATGGTCCGCTCCTTCGAGCGAGATGAAGCTTCGCGGGTGCCGCGCCTCCTGGAAGATCTCCCCGGCATTGGCGATGTCGACCGTGGAGTCGGTGGGCGAATGCGCGATGAGGAGCGGAAGGTTCACCTCGCCGATCCGGTCGCGGAGGTGAGCCCGGCGGACGTCCTCGACGAAGGCGCGCTTGAGAACCAGGGTCCTCCCGCCGACGAACCACTCGTGCGCGCCCTCGCTGAGGACACGGTCCAGGACCGAGTCGTACTGCCGCTCGACATGGCTGGGGTCGACGGGCGCCGCGATCGTGGCCAGCGCGCGGAGACCGGCCGTCTCGCGCGCTGCGGCGATCGCGGCGGCGCCGCCCCACGAATGCCCCACCAGCAGATCCACCGGAGTCCCCCGCTCCGCCATGAAGGCCGCGGCACGGACGGTGTCCTGCACCTTGACGGTGAACGACCCGTCGCCCCAGTCGCCCTCGGAGTCTCCGATCCCGAGATTGTCGAAGCGCAGCATGCCGATCCCCTCGCGGGCCAGCTGCTTGCTGACGCGCGAGGCGGCCGGCGAGTTCTTGCCGAGAGTGAATCCGTGCACGAAGAGGCCCCAGCCCCGGACCTTGCCCTTCGGCAGATCGATCACTCCGGCCAGTTCCGGGCCGACGACGCTCGGGAATCTTACTTTTTCTTTCATGCGCGGTGCTCACCTGGGCAGGAATCGACGTGGACGGGAGACGCCGACGACACTAGCCGGTCCGGCCTCGGGACGACGAGCGGCGGAGCGGGGCCGTTCCGCTCGGGATGTCAGCGCCACCTCCTACGCTCCAGCAGCTATGAGCATGATCGGAGAGTACGTCCGCCTGACACCCACGGAACTCGACCACGCGCTCCGTGATCCACACTGGGCCGAGGAGTTCGTGACCACGCTGCTCGAAGCGGAGTGCGACACCAGGCCCGAGACGGCCCGGGCACGCTGCCACGACATCAACAAAACCTGGCACGCACTCGATTTCCTGCTGCGCCGGCGGGACTTCCCCGTTGAAGGAAGCGCGGGTTGGCGACGTGTTCGCCGTCCGAGGTGGTGAAGAAGTGGGCGACGCCCATGTCGATACCGACGATCGCCCCGGTGGGCGGCAGTTGCTCGGCGGGCACGTTGTCGCAGGCGAGGATGACGTAGCAGCGCCTTCCCTCGCGCTTCACGCTGACCGTCTTGACGCGTCCCTGTACGGGCCGGTGCTGGTGCACGCGGACGTGCCCGACGCCTTGAAGGCGGACGCGGATCTGCCGGTCGTGGGCGGTGGAGTCCCACCGGCAGCCGTCGCCGTCCTTGGGGAAGGTGACGGTGTCGAAGTGCCCGACGCCCTTGAACCTGGGGTAGCCCGGGGTCTGCCCGGCCTCGACCCGGCGGAAGAACGCCTGGAATGCCTTGTCCAGGCGGCGCAGGGTGGCCTGCTGGGAGGAGAACGACCAGCGGCCCTGCCGCTCGGGGTCGAACCTGCGAATGCCCTTGAGCTGCGCGGACTGGTCGCCGTAGCGGACGGTGGTCTTCGAGGTGTGCCGGTAGGCGTCCCGGCGCTCTTGGAGGGCGCCGTTGTAGAGGGAGCAGTGGTCCCGCAGCATCTCGCCCAGCGCGGTCGCCTGGCGGGCCGTGGGCCGGAGGAGGAACTTGTACGCGCGGATCACGAGCCGTCCCCCTTCTGCTTCTTCCACGGGCGTTCCCACTGCGTGTCGATGTACTTCTCGACCGTCGCCGCCGATACCGCGCCGACCGATGCCGCGAAGTACGACGACGACCACAGAGTGGGCATCCGCGACTTCAGGTGTGGGAACTCCTCGCGCAGCACGCGGGAGGTGAAGCCCTTGAACTGGTTCGCGACGTATGAGGCTGAGGACTTCGGGTCGTGCTTCACGAACAGGTGGACGTGGTCGGGCATGACTTCGAGCGCCACGATCTCCCACCCCCGCTCGTCGGCCTTCTGCCGGATCAGTTCGTCCAGGCGTTCCGCGACCCGTCCGTCAAGGACTGGACGGCGGTACTTCGGGCACCACACCACGTGGAGCCCGAGGTCATACACGCCGCCGGAGAATCGGCGAACCTTCCTGGTCACGGCCATGCAGCAACTATACACAAGACGCTGGTCTAATTCGGCAGAGAGGTGGGATCAGGTGAACAGTGCAGATCCGTGCACCCAGTTGAGGTCAGAGCAGGACTCAGAAGCCATTCCCCACCCCGCTAAAGCGGGGCGTCCCCTGGCCAGGTCCTGATGGATCTAGGGCCAACCGGGGAGGGAGGAAACATGACCGTCTCGGCGGAGCGAGGCCGCGTCCATCGTGCGCTTCGCCGTATCGGTTCATTCTTGCGTGAGCTTGTTGGGGAGGCCGCCGCAGAGCTGGTACTGACCGTGCTTGCCTGCATCATCTTGTCGGGGCTGGTCCTGGCCTTCGCCTTGGGGTGGCGGCTCAATCCGCTCGCAACGGGGGGTGCTGCCGGTGCGGTACTGGTCTTCCTCGGCTACGGCGGCTGGGAGCTGCTTCGCCCGACCAAGCCAGTGCGTCGTGGGCGGCTGGCGGTGGTAGCGGGAGCCATGTTCAGCGTGGCAGTCGTAGTTGTCCTCTACGCCTCGAACTGCGGTTGTTCCACATAGCCAAGCCTTGGCCACGCGGTCGGTGGAGCGGCTTTGGGCCGAAGCTGCCATGGGGCGAGAGGTCAGGGGCCCGCAAGCTTGCTGTGACTCGGGCGGCGCCTTGCCGCCATCGACGCCGCGTTCGTTCCCGGCGAGGAGGCGCCGCCCTCCGCTGCCTGACAGCCGCACACACAACGACCGTGGGCCGTGCCTTCCGAGAGAGGAAGGCACGGCCCACGGCCCATATACGGCCCAGGTCAGTGAAACAGCGCTGTGACCTGAACAGTTTCTAAATGTCGAAGTACAGCTCGAACTCGTGCGGGTGCGGGCGGAGCTGCATCGGCGCGATCTCGTTGGTGCGCTTGTAGTCGATCCAGGTCTCGATCAGGTCGCTGGTGAAGACGCCTCCGGCCTGGAGGTACTCGTTGTCCGCCTCGAGGGCGTCGAGCACCGCGGGGAGCGAGGTCGGGACCTGCGGGACGCCCGCGTGCTCCTCCGGGGCGAGCTCGTAGAGGTCCTTGTCGATCGGCTCGGCCGGTTCGATCTTGTTCTTGATGCCGTCGAGACCGGCCATCATCAGGGCGGAGAACGCCAGGTACGGATTGGACGACGGGTCCGGTGCGCGGAACTCGACCCGCTTGGCCTTCGGGTTCGTTCCGGTGATCGGGATGCGCATCGCAGCGGAGCGGTTGCGCTGCGAGTACACCAGGTTCACCGGCGCCTCGAAGCCCGGAACCAGACGGTGGTACGAGTTCACCGTCGGGTTGGTGAAGGCCAGCAGGGACGGCGCGTGCTTGAGGATGCCGCCGATGTAGTAGCGGGCGGTGTCGGAGAGGCCCGCGTAACCCTGCTCGTCGTAGAACAGCGGCTCCCCGCCGGACCACAGCGACTGGTGGACGTGCATGCCCGAGCCGTTGTCGCCGAAGATCGGCTTCGGCATGAAGGTGGCGGTCTTGCCGTTGCGCCAGGCGACGTTCTTCACGATGTACTTGAAGAGCATCAGGTCGTCGGCGGCGGCGAGCAGCGTGTTGAACTTGTAGTTGATCTCCGCCTGGCCCGCCGTGCCGACCTCGTGGTGCTGGCGCTCGACCTTCAGGCCGGCGCGATCCAGTTCGAGGGAGATCTCGGCGCGCAGGTCGGCGAAGTGGTCCACCGGCGGCGCAGGGAAGTAGCCGCCCTTGTAGCGGACCTTGTAGCCGCGGTTCCCACCGTCCTCGATGGCGCCGGTGTTCCAGGCGCCGGCCTCGGAGTCGATGTGGTAGTAACCGGCGTTCGCCTTGGTCTCGAAACGCACGTCGTCGAAGACGTAGAACTCCGCCTCCGGGCCGAAGAAGGCGGTGTCCGCGATACCGGACGACGCGAGGTAGGCCTCGGCCTTCTTCGCCACGTTCCGCGGGTCACGGCTGTACTGCTCGCCGGTGATCGGGTCGTGGATGAAGAAGTTGATGTTGAGGGTCTTGTCGCGGCGGAAGGCGTCGACCCGCGCGGTGGAGAGGTCCGGCACGAGCGCCATGTCCGACTCGTGGATGGCCTGGAACCCGCGGATCGACGAGCCGTCGAACATCAGGTTCTCGTTCGCGTCGAAGGACTCCGCCGGCACCGTGAAGTGCTGCATGATGCCCGGCAGGTCGCAGAACCTCACGTCGACGAACTTGACGTCCTCGTCGGCAATGAACTTGCGTGCCTCGTCGGCGTTCTGGAACATCCCACTCCTCCTAGTCCCCGCCGCGAGGGGACGGGTTGTGCTGCCGTGGGGCACGGCCTTCACCGGGCCACGCCGGTCTCCGACCATAGGGAGCCGCCATTTCTCGGGCATGACCCTATTGTTTCGCCGATGTTAACCAGCGTACGGGCGGAAACCTCGCCAACCGGGCGGGTCGGGTTGTTTTTCCCCCGCGATACCGTGGAGCGGTGGACAACAGGGAAGCAATCGGATCGTGGCTCTCCGGCCCCCGCAGCGCGGCGGAAGGTATGGGGGCCGACTTCGGCTACCGCGGCGAACGGCTGGGACTGCCGGAACAGGGGCCGGGATCGGCGGCATCGTTCGGGCGCCGTTTCGGCGCCCTCTTCATCGACTGGGGCCTGGCGGTCCTGATCGCCTACGGGCTGCTGTCCGGGGGCGACGTGCCGACGGCGAGCAACTGGGCGCTGCTCGTCTTCCTCGTGATGACGCTGCTGACTGTCGGCACGGTCGGCTCCACCCCGGGCAAGCGGCTCGTCGGTCTGCGGGTCGTCGCGGTGAACGGGCTCGGCAGGCTTCCGGTGTGGCGTGTGCTGGTGCGTACCGCGCTGCTCGGGCTGGCCGTTCCTGCGCTGATCTGGGACCGGGACGGGCGCGGTCTCCACGACCAGCTCTCCGGGGCCGTGCAGGTGCGCCTCTGAGGGCATCGGACTTCCCGGGCACGGCGCCCGCCGGAGACTCCACCTCCTACGGACACGGATGCGGTGGAGGGCCGGTGCCTCGCGCACCGGCCCTCCACCGCGTTCCGGAGCCCCTCGCCGGAGGGGCGCTGCTCAGCGTCGGCCGCCGCCCTGTCCCTTCGGCATGCGCATGCCCTTGGGCATGGGGCCCTTGGGCAGCGGCATGTTGCTCATCAGGTCGCCCATGGCGCGCAGCCGGTCGTTGGTGGCGGTGATCTGCGAGCCCTGCAGCACCCGCGGCAGCTTCAGGATGGTGTTCCGCAGCTTCTTCAGCGGCACCTGCCCCTCGTCGTCGCCGACGATCAGGTCGTGCACCGGGACGTCCGAGACCACGCGGTTCATCTTCTTCTTCTCGGAGGCGAGCAGCGAGCGCAGCCGGTTCGGGTTCCCCTCTCCGACCAGTACGATGCCCGGCTTGCCGACCGCACGGTGCACCACGTCCTGGCTGCGGTTCATCGCCACGGCCGGGGTGACGTTCCAGCCGCGGCCGATGTTGTCCAGCACGGCGGCCGCGGCACCCGGCTGGCCTTCCATCTGCCCGAACGCGGCACGCTCGGCCCGGCGGCCGAAGACGATCGCCGTGGCGAGGAAGGCCAGCAGGAAGCCGAGGATGCCCAGATAGACGGGGTGGCCGATCGCGAAACCGACGGCGAGCACGACGGCGAGGGTGCCGAAGCCGACCCCCGCGAGGATCCAGCCGATCCTGCGGTCGACGCGCCGGGTCATCTGGTACGTCAGGCCGATCTGCTTGAACCGGCCCGGGTTCTCGGTAGTGTCCTGCCTCGCCATAGGACGCAGTTTACGTGGCCCGTCGTGCGAGGGACGCCCCGGCCGGGGGTACGGCCGCGGGCATGGCGGTGAGCAGCCGTTCGGCCTCCGCCCTCGCCCGTGCGCGGCGGCGGTCCTCCACGACTGCCTGCCAGGCGTTGCGGCGCGCGATGCCCGGGCCGCCGTTCAGCAGCAGGCCCTCCAGCGTGCGCAGGGCGGTTCGCATGGGATGTCCTCCGTGGGTGCGGGTCGTGCCTGCGGCGAGCGCGGCGTGTGAGTACATCGTCACTCACGGGTGTTACCAGCGCATCTCGATCACGTCAAAGCGCATCGACGGTGGTGCCCGGGAGTGCGGCGCATGTCACACGGGCGCAGCTTCCTCCCGGGGCCCTGTGCCTACGGACGTGCGCCGGCGAGGTCCCTCGCCGGCGCGGGCCGTCGGTGTCAGGCCGCCTTCGCCTCGCGGGCGTCCATCGCCTGGCGGTACAGCCGTCCCGCGCGGTAGGACGAGCGGACCAGCGGGCCGGACATGACGCCGGCGAAGCCGATCTCCTCGGCCTCCTGCTGCAGCTCCACGAACTCCTGCGGCTTCACCCAGCGCTCCACGGGGTGGTGGCGCGGCGAGGGGCGCAGGTACTGGGTGATGGTGATCAGCTCGCACCCGGCTCCGTGCAGGTCCCGCAGCGCCTCGCTGACCTCCTCCCGGGTCTCGCCCATGCCGAGGATCAGGTTCGACTTGGTGACCAGCCCGTCCTCGCGGGCACGGGTGAGCACGTCCAGGGAGCGCTCGTAGCGGAACGCCGGGCGGATGCGCTTGAAGATCCGCGGCACGGTTTCCACGTTGTGCGCGAGCACCTCCGGGCGGGAGGAGAAGACCTCGGCCAGCTGTTCGGGCACCGCGTTGAAGTCGGGGATGAGCAGCTCGACGCCGGTGTCCGGCATGGCGGCGTGGATCTGGCGGACGGTCTCCGCGTACAGCCACGCACCGCCGTCGTCGAGGTCGTCGCGGGCGACGCCGGTCACGGTGGCGTAGCGCAGCTCCATCCGTTCCACCGACTCGGCGACCCGGCGGGGCTCGTCACGGTCGAGTTCGGCGGGACGGCCGGTGTCGATCTGGCAGAAGTCGCAGCGGCGGGTGCACTGCTCGCCGCCGATGAGGAAGGTCGCCTCGCGGTCCTCCCAGCACTCGAAGATGTTGGGGCAGCCCGCCTCCTGGCAGACCGTGTGCAGCCCCTCGTCCTTCACGAGCTTCTGGAGGGCGTTGTACTCGGGGCCCATCTTCGCCCGGGTCTTGATCCAGTCGGGCTTGCGCTCGATGGGGGTCTGGCTGTTGCGGACCTCCAGTCGGAGCATCTTGCGACCGTCGGGTGCGACAGCGGACACGTCCGGCTCCCTACGTACTTTCGATTCGTCGGTGCGTACCAGGGTACGCCTGCCGTTGTGCGGGTCAGACGGCGCGGGGGAGGGGAACTGCCTCCTCCAGGACCGCCCGCAGGTGCTTCTCCACCACGGGAAGCACCTCGGAGACCGGAACATTCCTGCCCAGCTCCCCCGAGAGCGAGGTCACGCCCGCGTCGCGGATGCCGCACGGCACGATCCGGTCGAACTCCGTGTTGTCCGATTCACAGTTGATCGCGAACCCGTGCATGGTCACGCCCTTGGCCACGCGGACGCCGATGGCCGCCAGTTTCCGGTCCTCGCGGCGCTGGCCGGCATTGGACGGCGCGTATTCCGGCCCGCTGAGCCGGGCGTCGAACTCGCCCTCCCCGTCCTCGCCGTCCTGCGGGCGCGGGTCGAAGTCCAGCGACAGGCCGCCCAGCGCCTCCCGCCGGTCGACCTCGTCGCCGAGCACCCAGACGCCGCTGCGGCCCTCGATCCGGGTGGTCTCCAGCCCGAACTCGGCGCAGACGCGGATCAGGGCGTCCTCCAGGCGCCGCACGTGGGCGACCACGTCGACAGGGCGGGGAAGCTTCAGGACGGGGTAACCCACGAGCTGTCCCGGGCCGTGCCAGGTGATCTTGCCGCCGCGGTCGACGTCCACCACCGGGGTTCCGTCGAGGGGGCGTTCGCTCTCCTCGGTACGGCGGCCCGCGGTGTACACGGGCTGGTGCTCCAGCAGCAGGCAGGTGTCCGGAACCTCGTCGGCGAGGCGGGCGGCGTGGACCTGCCGCTGCTCCTGCCACGCTGCCGTGTACTCCACGGCTTCGTCGCCGAAGCCCAGGTGGACAAAGCGCAGCTCGCTCACGGCCTCTCCCTCGCGTCCCTCTCGGCCCGCTCCCGCGCGCCGGTGCACCTCCTGCACACGGCCTCCACTGTACGGCGGTGGGGCCACCGTCCCGCAGGCAACCGCCTACTCACACGTACGGATGAATACGCGGCGGTCAGGCCGGGTCTGCGTTCCCGGGCCGTTACATTCGCGCCGTTCCGACCCGGGCGCTCCGGCGTCTGCAGCCAAGCCGCGAGGCAGGAGACCGTACAGCCGATGACGACGGAAAACGCCGGGACCTCCACCCAGCAGCGCACCCCCACGCAGCAGCGCACCCCCAACCGCCGCCTCGCCGCCCTCATCGCGGAGGCGGGCTTCTCCCACGCGGGACTGGCCCGACGCGTCGACCAACTCGGTCTCGAACACGGTCTCGACCTGCGGTACGACAAGACGTCCGTCACGCGCTGGCTGCGGGGCCAGCAGCCCCGGGGCACGACTCCCGCGCTGATCGCGGAGGTGTTCACCCGGAGACTGGGCCGGCGCCTCACGGCGCAGGAGCTCGGCCTGGACGCCTGCGCACCGGTCTACGCCGGACTGGAGTTCGCGGCGACCCCGGGCGAGGCGGTCGACATCGTGAGCGGCCTGTGGCGCAAGGACTCCGGCGCCCAGTCCGAGTTGCGGAAGATCGCCTTCACCCCGGCAGGTCTGGTGGTTCCCAGCCGCGACTGGCTGATCGGGCGGCCCGACGAGCACGTTGCGCGCGGCGGCAGCGGGGACGACGGCCCCGCCGGGCACGCCGATGCCGGCAGGGGCGGCTCCCGTACCCCCGCTCCCTCCGCGGCGCCCCGGGTGCCTGCCCAGGCCCGCGGGGCGACGCCCGCTGCGGGTCCCCGCGCTGCGGGGCCCGCAGCGGGGGCGGGCACGGCGTCGGCCGTCGGCCGTGTCCGCGTCCCGCGCTCCGCCCCGGCCGCGCCGGGCGCCGTGCCGCGTCCCGGCGGAGCGCCGGGCGCCCGCCCCGGCCCGCCCCCCGCCCGGAGCGGGGCGGGGCGGGCGGGGAAGACCCCTGCTGCTCCGACGGAGCGCGGCCCCGGCCACCGGGTGACCCGCGGCGACGTGGCGGCGCTGCGGTCGGTCTGCGACCTCTTCCGGGCGCTCGACCACGCGCACGGCGGCGGTCACGCCCGCCACGCTCTGGTGCGCTACCTGGAGCACGAGGCGGAGCCCCTGCTGCGGGGCTCCTACGGCGAGCAGATCGGACGCCGGCTCTTCGGCGCCGTCGCCGACCTCACGCGGCTCGCCGGGTGGACCTCCTACGACATCGCCGCCCACGGTCTCGCGCAGCGCTACTTCGTGCAGGCCCTCCGACTGGCCCAGGCCGCCGGGGACCGTTCGTACGGCGGCTACGTGCTGGTGTCGATGAGCCGCCAGGCCGTCCACCTGGGCCACGGCCGCGAGGCCGTGCAGCTGGCCCGCGTGGCCCAGCAGGGAATCGGCGCGGCAGCACCCGCTCCCGTGCAGGCCCTGCTCCACGCGGCCGAGGCCCGAGGACACGGCGTCCTCGGAGAGGTGCGTGCCTGCGAGGCCGCCCTGGCCCGGGCCGAGCGTGCCCTGGAGGCGGGATGGCCGGACGAGGACGTGCCGTCCTGGGCCCGTTTCTTCGACGAGGCACAGCTCGCTGACGAGTTCGGGCACTGCCACCGGGACCTGCGGCAGTACCGGGCCGCAGCGCAGTACGCGGAACGGGCCCTGCGACTGCGCGGGCCCGGGTATGTCCGGAGCCGGCTGTTCTGCCGGGTGGTCCTGGCGACCGCGCGCCTCGGGCTGGGCGAGATCGAGCAGGCCTGCGCCCTCGGGGCGGAAGCGGCGCAGCAGGCTGCGGAGATGCGGTCCGTGCGGGCCCACGAGTACGTGCGCGACTTCGAACGGCGCCTGGAGCCGTACCGGGAGGCGGCGGCCGTGCGCGGCTACCGCGAGCGGTTCGCGGTGCTCGGCTGAACCCCCGGGGGCGTGGGGGACCCGGCCACGGACATGGTGGTGGCGAGGCGTCAGAAACGCTGTGGCCAGGGCGTTCTGTCAGTAGCGGGGGCTAGAGTCGGAGGCAGATCGGTGATGGCTCACCCACGCCAGGAGGCCGTTGATGACCGCTGCCCGCCCCGTTTCCGCCGCGTCCGCTTCTCCTCCCGCCCCGGCCCGCCGGCCCGCGTCCGTCCCCGCACGGCAACCGCTGCCCAAGGCCCCGCTGCCCGCGGGACAGCCGCGGGACTGGTACACCGCCCACAACCGGCAACTGAAGGCCATGCGCCTCGCGATCGCGCTGCTCGATGCCGGGGTGCTGTCCCCGCGGCGTGCAACGGACCGGCGCATATGCCTGCTCGCCGAACGCATCGGCGTGCACCGTCCCTCCCGCACCACCTGCCGCCTCGTGCGGACGCTGCTCCCCGCACCGCCGCGACGGCGGCGCTGACGGCTGCCCCACCCCGCGGCGGCCGGGTTCAGGCCGCCGCGGAGACGGTGCTCCCGCCGGAGGGCGCCGGGCGCAGACCGAGGTCGCGCAGCACCTCGAGAGCCGCCCGGCGCCCCGAGGCGAGGGCTCCCTGCGGTCCGGAGACCCCGCGGTGATCGCCGCACACGTAGAGACCGCACAGCACGCGCACGCTCCGCCGCGGGTCGTGCGGTGCGGGCATCGCCGGGACGGCATGCGGGTCGTGGTGCCCGCCGGCCAGTCGCCACCCGCCGGTCGCCGTGCCGTACAGCGCCGCGAGTTGCGTCCGCACGGCGTGCTCCAGCGGAGCGGAGAGCTCTCCCGCGGCCGCTCCGAGCACCACCGAGGTCACCAGCGGGCGCCCGTCCGGGGCTCGTGTCGGGTCCACGGCCGAGGACACCCAGGTGTGCGAGACGGGGCCGCGCCGGTCGGCGTCCACGAGCAGCGAGTCACCGGTCGGCGGTGGCTCGTCGGCGACGTGGTGCAGCACCGTGACCGGGTGGTGCCCCGGCACCCGCAGGCCCGGCAGCAGCGCCGCGGCACGCTGGGCGCCCGCCGCGATGACGACGGCACGGCAGCGGATCCTGCCGTGGTCCGCGGTTTCCACCGCGTCCGCCCGCACCGAGACGGCCCGGATCCCCGTGCGCACCGCGCCGTCCGGCAGCGCCCCGGCCAGCACCCCGGGCAGCGCGGCCGCTCCGCCGCGCGGTAGGCACAGACCGTTCCGGGCGAAGCCGCGCAGCACCAGGTCCGCGACCCTGCTCGACGTCGTCAGGGCGGGGTCGCAGAGCAGCGCCGACAGCAGCGGGCCGAGCAGGGTCGAAACGGTCCGTCCGGGCAGTCCGCGCGAGGCCAGCGCGGCTTCCGCGGTGACCTCCGGCCGGGACCCGAGCCGTTCGGGCGGCGTGTCGGCGAGCCGGAAGAGGGCCGCACGCAGTCGGGACAGGTCGACCGCGTCACCCACCGCCGTCCGGGTGCGGGCCGGTGTCAGCCCCCGGGCGGTACGCAGGGCCTGACGTGCCGTCCGCGGCTGCGGCACCCTGCCGAGCGACGTGCGGGCGGGGGCGTGGTGCGTGCCGCGCCCCGGCCGGCCCGCGTGCGGGCGCAGGTCGCCGACGCGCAGGGAGCGGTCGCCGGTGCGGAGCAGGGCCCCGGGGGCGAACGGGCGCAGGCCCAGCGCCGATTCCAGCCCCAGGGCGGGCAGTTCCGCGGGGCCGGGCCAGCCGGGGCACAGCAGTGCCGGACTGCGGTCCAGCAGCAGTCCGTCGACGATGTCCGTTCTGGAACGGCCGCCGATGCGTTCCTCGGCCTCGAGCACGGTCACCCGCAGGCCCGTGCGGAAGAGGTGGACCGCCGCGGCCAGCCCGGCGGGGCCGGCGCCGACGACCACCACGTCGGTGTCCTCGGTGTGTACGAGCTGCGTGCCTGCGCTGCCGGTCGACATGCGCCCTCCCCAAGGTCGACGTGCGACGTAAGGGTCCTTCCCCGGCGGGGCGTGGATGGCTCCGACCTGTTTCATGCCCGTGGCGGCGCCGGGGACACCCGCGGGAGTCGACTCTATGCGGCGGTGGCGTCGCCGACAGTCGCTGCCGGGGTGGCACGGGCGCACGACGACGCACACCCGGCACACGGCCGGGCGCACGGTGCGGACGGAGGCGGGGAGCCGCTGCGTGCAGCGCGGACCGCTCCGACGCTCAGTCCAGTGCTGCGCGCACCGCGTCCTCGACTCCGGGATGGGCGAAGCGGAAGCCTGTCTCCAGGAGGCGGGTCGGCAGCACGCGCTGACTGCCGATCACGTCGCCGGCGAACTCGCCGATCGCGAGGCGCAGTAGGGCTGCCGGCACGGGCAGTACCGCGGGCCGCCGCAGCACTCGTGCCATCGCCGCAGTCACCTCGCGGTTGGTGACCGGCTCGGGAGCCGTGAGATTCACCGGTCCGGCGAGTTCCGGGGTGTCGAGGAGATGGCGGAGTGCCGCGATGTGGTCGGCGAGGGAGATGTGGCTCCAGTACTGGTTGCCGCTGCCGAGTCGACCGCCCAGCCCGGCGCGGAAGACGGGGAACAGCCGCCCCCAGGCTCCGCCGTGACGGGACACCACCAGTCCGGTGCGGGCGAAGACCGTACGCACGCCCGCTTCCCGGGCGGGAGCGGCCGCGGCCTCCCATGCGGTGCACAGGTCGGCGAGGAACCCCTCGCCCGCCGAAGCGGACTCGTCGACGGCGCGGTCACCGGTGTCGCCGTACCAGCCGATCGCGGTACCGACGACCAGTGTCTTCGGCGGATGGTCCATAGAGGCCAGCGCCTGCGCGATCGCCGAGGTGCCCAGCACCCTGCTGTCCCACAGCTTCCGCTTGTAGGCGGCGGTCCAGCGACGGTCGCCGATCCCGGCGCCCGCCAGGTGGACCACGGCCTCGCACCCGACCAGGCCCTCGGTGTCCACCTGCTGCCGTTGCGGGTCCCAGAACACCTCGTCCCGGGCGCGAGGGGTCCGGCGCACCAGGCGCACCACCTCGTGGCCGTCCTCGCGGAGGGAGGAGACGAGTGCCGAACCGATGAGTCCGGTCGAACCGGTCACCGCGATGCGCTGCAGAGCCATGGCGAATTCCTGTGGACGGTGGCGAGGTACGGGGGCCAGAGTGGCCATTATGACCGTCCCCTTCACCGTCAGGCCCGCGCAGCCCGCCGACGAGGCGCAGCTCGCCGCCCTGAGTCACCGCACCTGGTCCCCGGAGCACGCGGTGACCCCCAGGCCCGAATCTCCCGAGGCGCCGTTCTTCCGGTCGGCCGGGCCGGAGGCCTGCCTGGTCGCGGAGGTACCGGGGAGGGGCGTCGTCGGGTACGTCCGGCTGGTGCGGGCCGACCTGCCCTCGAACGCCCACGTGCGGATGATCCAGGGGCTGGAGGTCGACGAGGGCGTCCGCGGCAGCGGCATCGGGCGGGCGCTGGTCGAGGCGGCCTGCGAACGGGCCCGCGGGCAGGGAGCGCGGCGCGTGACCCTGCGGGTGCTGGGGCACAATCGCGCGGCGCGGGCGCTGTACGCCTCGCTCGGGTTCCGTACGGAGGGCACGCTCCCCGAGGAGTTCCTGCTCGACGGCCGGTACGCGGACGACGTGCTGATGGGGCGCTCGCTGGTCTGACGGGGCCGACGCCGTCCGGTGCACGGCCGCTACGCGCGGAACCGTTCCCACAGCCGGGGAAGGCGGGCCGCCAGCGCGTCCTCGTCCTCCAGGTCGAGCGGCGCGCCCTCCGGGTCGCCGGTCTGCTCGAGCAGGCCGGATCCCGGCAGGTCGCCGCCGGTCAGCTGCTCGTAGGCCTCGTCGGCCGCGAAACCCAGGTCCTCCGCCTCGCCGTCCACGTCCGCGTCGAACTCGTCGAGGAGCTCGGCCAGCGCGTCCGCGTCGTGGGCGGCCTTCTCGAAGACGTGCCTGCCCTGTCCGATCAGCCAGCAGCGGAACGCGTCGAAGACGTCGTCGCTGGCCCCGTCCAGCAGGATCCACGCGGCCGCCCACAGGTCCCACTGGTAGGCCCGCCGGTACCGGGCCTCGAAATGCCGGGCGAAGTACTCCACGGCGTCCGGGTCGAGCTGCGTGAGGCGCTCGACGAGCACGTCGGCCTGTTCCTCGGGGTCGCCTCCGGCGGCCTCGCGGGCGTTGTCGATGTGCTCCCAGAACTCCGTCTCGTCCATCACGGGACCAGCATCCAGGGTGCATCCCGTCCGCGCACGCGGAGCACGCCGACACCGCGCCGTCGCACCTCCGAACTCCTCCGGACGTGCGACGGCGCGGACCCCGGACGGCCCAGGCGATCCGGCTCAGGCCAGGCCGTACTTCTCCGCGGCCTGCCGCACGGTGTCCTGCTTGACCTCGCCGCGGCGCGCGAGCCGGGACAGGGCCGCGACGACCACCGACTCGGCGTCCACTCCGAAGTGGCGGCGCGCCGCCTCCCGGGTGTCCGACAGCCCGAAGCCGTCGGTGCCCAGGGAGTACCAGTCCTGTTCCACCCACTGGCTGATCTGGTCGGGCACGGCCCGCATCCAGTCGCTGACCGCGAGTACGGGGCCGGGGGCGTCCTGCAGGGCGCGCGTCACGTACGGCACGCGGTCCTCGCCGCGCAGCGCGGCGGCGTCGCACGCCAGCGCGTCCCGCCGCAGCTCGCTCCAGGACGGCGCGGACCACACGTCCGCGGTGACACCCCACTCGTCGGCGAGCATCTGCTGCGCACGCAGGATCCAGTGGATGGCCGTTCCCGAGGCGAGCAGCTGGAGGCGGGGTGCGTCCTCGGCGGGTGCCGTGCCCTCGCGGAACCGGTACAGGCCCTTGACGATGCCCTCCTCGGCGCCTTCCGGCATCGCGGGCTGCACCATCGGCTCGTTGTACACCGTGAGGTAGTAGAAGACGTCCTCGGCGTCCGGGCCGAACATCCGGCGCAGGCCGTCCTTCACGATGACACCGACTTCGAACGCGAAGGCCGGGTCGTAGGTGAGCGCCGCCGGGTTCGTGGAGGCGATCAGCGGCGACTGGCCGTCCGCGTGCTGCAGTCCCTCACCGGTCATCGTGGTGCGGCCGGCGGTGGCGCCGATCAGGAAGCCGCGGCCCAGCTGGTCGGCGAGCGCCCACATCTGGTCCGCCGTCCGCTGCCAGCCGAACATCGAGTAGAAGATGTAGAACGGGATCATGGGCTCGCCGTGCGTGGCGTACGAGGTGGCCGCGGCGGTGAAGTCCGCCATCGATCCGGCCTCGGTGATCCCCTCGTTGAGGATCTGACCGTCCGCCGCCTCCTTGTAGTACAGGAGCTGGTCGCGGTCGACGGGGTCGTAGGTCTGGCCCAGCGGCGAGTAGATGCCCGCGGATGGGAAGAGCGACTCCATGCCGAAGGTGCGGGCCTCGTCCGGCACGATCGGAACCCACCGCTTGCCGGTCTCCTTGTCCCGCATCAGGTCCTTGACCAGGCGGACGAAGGCCATGGTGGTGGCGATCTCCTGGGAGCCGGAACCCTTGGCCAGCGCGTCGAACGGCTTCGCGGCCGGTTCGGGCAGCGCCACCGGGTGCACCTTGCGGGCCGGTGCCGGGCCACCCAGCTCCGCGCGGCGCTCCTGGAGGTACTTCACCTCCGGGGAGTCCGCGCCCGGGTGCACGTACGGGACCAGGTCGTCGTCGAGGCGGCTGTCGGGGATGGGCAGCTCCAGCAGGTCCCGCATGGCGCGGAACTCCTTGCCGGAGAGCTTCTTCATCTGGTGGTTCGCGTTCCGCGACTCGAACCCGGGGCCGAGCGTCCAGCCCTTGACGGTCTGGGCCAGGACGACCGTCGGGGCGCCCCGGTGCGCCAGGGCTGCGCGGTAGGCCGCGTACACCTTGCGCGGTTCGTGACCGGCACGGGAGGTGCGGAAGCATTCGACGATCCGGTCGTCGGTGAGGAGCTTCGCCATCTCGACGAGCGCCGGATCGGCGCCGAAGAAGTGCTCGCGGATGTAGGAGGCGTCACGGGTGGCGTAGGTCTGGAACTGCGCATCCGGGACCTCGCGCAGGCGCCGGGCCAGGGCGCCGGTGGTGTCGAGCTGGAACAGCTCGTCCCAGGCGGTGCCCCACAGCGACTTCACGACGTTCCACCCGGCGGCGCGGAACTGCGCCTCCAGTTCCTGCACGACCTTGAAGTTGGCGCGCACCGGGCCGTCGAGGCGCTGCAGGTTGCAGTTGATGACGAAGGTGAGGTTGTCGAGCTGCTCGCGGCCGGCCAGGGCCAGTGCCGCGGTCGACTCCGGCTCGTCCATTTCCCCGTCGCCGAGGAATGCCCACACGTGCGAGCCGGCGGTGTCCTTGATGCCGCGGTTCGCGAGGTAGCGGTTGAAGCGTGCCTGGTAGATCGCGGCCAGCGGGCCGAGGCCCATGGAGACGGTGGGGAATTCCCACAGGTCGGGGCTGCGGCGCGGGTGGGGGTAGGAGGGGAGCCCGTTGCCTCCGGTCTCCTGCCGGAAGTTGTCCAGCTGCTCCTCGGTGAGACGGCCGTCGAGGAAGGCGCGGGCGTAGATGCCGGGAGAGGCGTGGCCCTGGATGAAGAGCTGGTCGCCGGACCCTCCGGTGCCGGTGTCCTCCTTGCCGCGGAAGAAGTGCTGGAAGCCGGTTTCGTAGAGCCATGCCGCGGAGGCGAAGGTGGCGATGTGGCCGCCCAGCCCCTGACGGCTGCCGCGGGTGACCATGGCGGCTGCGTTCCAGCGATTCCAGGCGGTGATGCGTGCTTCCATCGCCCGGTCACCGGGGAGCTCCGGCTCCGCCGCCGTCGGGATGGAGTTGACGTAGTCCGTCTCCAGCAGCTTCGGCAGGGCGACACCGCTGCGCTCGGCGTGCTCGAGGGTGCGGCGCATCAGGTACGACGCCCGGGACGCGCCCGCGTGCTCGGTGACGGCGTCCAGCGATTCCCGCCACTCGGCGGTCTCCTGCGGGTCGCGGTCGACGAGCTGGTCGAGCTCGCTCGGCTGGTCTGATACGGCGTCGGGCATGGTGGCCCCCTCACCTCTCGCGGACGGACAGATGCGTGTGCTGCGGGATGGGTTTCGTCCCTGAAGGCAGGCAGGACAGGGGATCGCCCCAGCGAAGTGACTCTACGGCTCGATCGATGATCGATCAAAGTCCTGCTTGGGAATTGGCACGCTGTGCCTTGAAAGTCGGCACAGGGTGTCGCCTTGTTTTGCGAGGTTACTGTCGGGTTCCGTCCATCGGTTCGCAGGAGGCGTGGTGTGCTGTCGCGCATCGGCCACCGGCTGCGGCGGTCACGCGCGGGGTGCGCAGCCGAGAACGTGCGCCTTCACGAGTTCGCCGATCCGCGGGTCGCGCCGGCGGAAGGCCTCCAGGACCGCCTGGTGCTCCTCCGCGTAGCTCTGCTGCACCGTCCCGAGCCAGCGGATCGACAGTGCCGTCCAGACCTCGATCCCCAGGCCCTCCCAGGTGTGCAGCAGCACGCTGTTGCCCGAGGCCCGCACCAGCTCCCGGTGGAAACCGACGGTGTGCCGCACCTGGGCCTCGCCGTCGTCCGCACGGTCCGCCTCGTAGAGCGCCGCCACGTGCGGCTCCAGCCGGGAAACGTCCTCCGCGAGCGAGGGGGCGGCCAGCTCCGCCGCCATCTGCTCCAGGCCGGCCCGCACCGGATAGATCTCCTCCAGATCGGCTGCCGAGAGCTCCCGGACCCGCACACCCTTGTTCTGTGCCGATTCGATGAGCCGCAACGCCTCCAGCTCCCGCAGCGCCTCGCGGACCGGCGTCTGGCTCACCTCCAGCTCCATCGCGATCCGCCGCTCGACGATCCGCTCGCCCGGCTTCCACCGCCCGCTGACGATCCCCTCCACGATGTGCTCGCGGATCTGCTCGCGCAGCGAATGGACGACGGGCGGTGTCATGAGGCTGCTCCAGGAGTCGGATCGTTGGTCACGACCATACGGCGGCGCCCCTGCCCGGATCACTCTCCGGGCAGGGGCGCCGTCACGGGGTGACGAGCGTTACAGTCCCAGCTCGCCCTCGAACTCGCCGGCCTCCAGTCGGGCCTTGACGTCCGAGAGGTAGCGGGCCGCGTCCGCGCCGTCGACAAGCTGGTGGTCGTAGGACAGGGTCAGATGGACCATGTCCCGTACGGCGATCGTCTCGCCCAGCTCCGGGTGGTCGACGACCACCGGGCGGCGCACGGTGGCACCGATGCCGAGCTCGGCCACCTGCGGGTAGTTCACGATGATCGTGTCGAACAGCGCGCCGCGGGAACCGGTGTTGCTGATCGTGAACGTGCCGCCGGACATGTCGTCCGGGCCGAGGCCGCCCTCGCGGACCTTGCCCGCCAGCTCGGCCGTCTTGCGGGCGACGCCCGCCAGGTTGAGGTTGCCGGCCTCCTTGATCACCGGAACCATCAGACCCTTCTCCGAGTCCACCGCGATCCCGATGTTCTCGACGTCGTGGTAGGTGATGGTCCCGTCGTCGTTGATCTTGGCGTTGATCGAAGGGTGGGCCTTCAGCGCCTCGGCGGCGGCCTTCACGAAGAACGGCATCGGGGAGAGCTTGACGCCCTCGCGGGCCAGGAAGGATTCCTTGGCACGCGCCCGCAGCTTCATGATGCGGGTGACGTCGACCTCGACCACGGTGGAGAGCTGCGCCTGGTTGTGCAGCGCCTTCATCATGTTCTCCGCGATCACCTTGCGGATCCGCGGCATCTTGACCGTCTGGCCGCGCAGCGGCGAGGCCTCCAGCTTCGGGGAAGCCGGTGCGGCGGAGGCGGTGGCAGGAGCCGGTGCCGGCTGCTTGGCGGCCTCGGCCGCGGCCACCACGTCCTGCTTGCGGATGCGCCCACCGACGCCGGTGCCCTTGACCTGCGAGAGGTCCACACCCTGCTCCGACGCCAGCTTGCGCACGAGCGGCGTGACGTAGGCGCCGTCGGAGTCGCCCGCGGCGGCGGGCGCCGGAGCGGGCTGCGCGGCGGCGGGCTGCGGAGCAGCGGCGGGCGCCGGAGCCGGCTCCGGAGCGGGCTGTGCGGGCGCGGGCGCCGGAGCGGGCTCGGGCTCCGGTGCGGGTGCGGGCTCGGGCTCCGGTGCGGGGGCCGGAGCCTCCTGCCGCGGCTCGGGCTGTGCCGGTGCCGGGGTGGCGGCCGGGGCCGCGTCGCCCGCACCGATGACGGCCAGCTTCGCCCCGACCTCGGCGGTCTCGTCCTCGCCGACCACGATCTCCAGCAGGGTGCCGGCCGCGGGGGCGGGGATTTCGGTGTCGACCTTGTCGGTGGAGACTTCGAGCAGCGGCTCGTCGGCCTCGACCTGCTCACCGACCTCCTTGAGCCACCGGGTGACGGTGCCCTCGGTCACGGATTCGCCGAGCGCCGGAAGGACCACATCGGTGCCCTCCGCGGAGCCGCCCGCCGCGGGTGCGGGCTCGGGCTCCGGTGCGGGGGCCGGAGCCTCCTGCTGCGGAGCCGACTGCGGCTCGGGCTGGGCCGGTGCCTCCTGCTGGGCGGGCTCGGCCGCCGGAGCAGCCGCGCCGCTGCCGTCGTCGATCAGTGCCAGCTCGGCCCCGACCTCGACGGTCTCGTCCTCTGCCACCTTGATGGACGACAGGGTGCCGGCCGCGGGGGCGGGGATTTCGGTGTCGACCTTGTCGGTGGAGACCTCGAGCAGCGGCTCGTCGGCCTCGACCTGCTCACCCTCGGCTTTCAGCCACCGGGTGACGGTGCCCTCGGTGACGCTCTCACCGAGCGCCGGAAGGGTTACGGAAACCGCCATGGTTCCTGTTGCTCCTAACGAATGTGCGAATAGTCGTGCGCGCCCGGTGGGTCAGTCGTGCGAGTGCAGCGGCTTGCCGGCGAGCGCCAGGTGGGCCTCGCCGAGCGCCTCGTTCTGTGTCGGGTGGGCATGGATGAGCTGCGCGACCTCGGCCGGCAGCGCCTCCCAGTTGTAGATGAGCTGCGCCTCGCCGACCTGTTCGCCGAGCCGGTCGCCGACCATGTGCACGCCGACCACGGCTCCGTCACGGACCTGGACGAGCTTGATCTCGCCCGCGGTCTTGAGGATCTTGCTCTTGCCGTTGCCGCCGAGGTTGTACTTCAGCGTCACGACCTTGTCCGCGCCGTAGACCTCCTTGGCCTTCTCCTCGGTGATGCCGACCGAGGCGACCTCGGGGTGGCAGTACGTCACGCGCGGCACACCGTCGTAGTCGACGGGGACCGGGTTGAGGCCGGCCAGGCGCTCCGCGACCAGGATGCCCTCGGCGAAGCCCACATGCGCGAGCTGGAGGGTCGGGATGAGGTCGCCCACGGCGGAGATCGTCGGTACATTCGTCCGGCAGTACTCGTCGGCCACGACGAAACCGCGGTCCATCTCGACACCGGCTTCCTCGTAGCCCAGGCCCTGCGAGACCGGGCCGCGGCCGATGGCCACCAGGAGCACCTCGGCCTCGTACTCCTTGCCGTTGGCGAGGGTGACCTTGACACCGTTGTCGGTGTACTCGGCCTTCTCGAAGAAGGAGCCGAGCTGGAACTTGATGCCGCGCTTGCGGAAGGCACGCTCCAGGAGCTTGGAGCTGCTCTCGTCCTCGGCGGGCACCAGGTGGGGGAGGCCCTCGACGATCGTGACGTCGGTGCCGAAGGACTTCCACGCCGAGGCGAACTCGACGCCGATGACGCCGCCGCCCAGCACGATCGCGGACTGCGGCACCCGGTCCATGACCAGCGCGTGGTCGGAGGAGATGATGCGGTTCCCGTCGATCTCCAGGCCCGGCAGCGTCTTGGGGACGGAACCGGTGGCCAGCAGGATGTGGCGGCCCTCGTAGCGCTGACCGTTCACGTCGACGGACGTGGGGGAGGACAGCCGGCCCTCGCCCTCCACGTAGGTCACCTTCCGGCTGGCGACGAGACCCTGGAGTCCCTTGTACAGGCCGGAGACGACGCCGTCCTTGTACTTGTGCACGCCGGCCATGTCGATGCCGTCGAAGCTGGTCTTCACGCCGAACTCTGCACCCTCCCGGGCGCCGTCGGCGATCTCGCCGGCGTGCAGCAGCGCCTTGGTGGGGATACAGCCCCGGTGCAGGCAGGTGCCGCCCAGCTTGTCCTTCTCGATCAGGGCGACGTCCAGACCCAGCTGCGCGGCGCGCAGGGCAGCGGCGTAACCACCGCTACCGCCTCCGAGGATCACTAGGTCGAAAACGGTGCTGGCGTCCTTCGCCACGTCACGTCCTCCATGCATGGGTGCGCCGGAGCCGGATTCACCGGCCGGGCGGCTTCTCTTTCGGCCGCAAGTTGTCTTCGGCCCTGGACTCGGCTTCTCGTCAAGCCGTGGGGGGCCCTGTCCTGCCGGAGACCCATCTTCGCACTTGTCGCCGGAAGACGGGACTCCGGGCCGCTGTACCGACGCGTACGGCCCCGTTCGCCAGCAGCGATCGGGGCCGTACGAACGGATGACCGGGTGAGTGCCGTGTCAGCCCAGGTCGCCGTCGGCGGTGCGCTCGGCCAGCCGTACCAGGGTACGGACCGCGACGCCGGTGCCGCCCTTCGGCGTGTAGCCGTGCGGGGCGGAGTCGTTGAACGCAGGCCCGGCGATGTCCAGGTGGGCCCAGGCCGTGCCGTCCGTCACGAACTCCTCGAGGAAGAGGCCCGCGAAGAGGCCGCCGCCCATGCGGTTGCCCACGTTGGCCAGGTCCGCGACCGGCGACTCCATGTCCTTGCGGAGGTGCTTCGGCGCCGGCATCGGCCAGGCCTCCTCGCCCGCCTGCCCGGCGGTCTCGTGCACGCCGGCCCGGTAGGTCTCGTCGTTCGACATGATGCCGAAGGTGCGGCTGCCCAGTGCGACCATCATCGCGCCGGTGAGGGTAGCCACGTCCACCACGGCGTCCGGCGACTCCTCGCAGGCGCGCGCGAGTGCGTCGGCCAGCACCAGGCGGCCCTCGGCGTCGGTGTTCAGCACCTCCACCGTCTTGCCGCTGTACATGGTCAGCACGTCGCCGGGGCGGGTGGCCGACCCGGACGGCATGTTCTCGGCCAGCGCCAGCCAACCGGTGACGTTCACCGGGAGCTCCAGCCGTGCGGCGGCCACGACCGTGGCGAACACCGCGGCAGCGCCGCTCATGTCGCACTTCATCGTTTCGTTGGAGCCGGCCGGCTTCAGCGAGATGCCGCCCGAGTCGTAGGTGATGCCCTTGCCGACCAGCGCCAGCGTCTTCTTCGCCCTGGAGGGGGTGTAGGAGACGCGCACCAGACGCGGCGGCACCTCCGAACCCTGGCCGACGCCGAGGATGCCGCCGTAGCCACCCTTCGCGAGGGCCTTCTCGTCCATCACCTCGACCTTGAGCCCGTGCTTCTTGCCCGCGGCCTGCACCTGCGCGGCGAAGGTCTGCGGGTTGAGGTCGTTGGACGGGGTGTTGATCAGGTCGCGGGCGCGGTGCACCTCGGCCGCGAGCACCTCGGCACGCGCCGCGGCGGCCTTGTGCGCCTTGTCCTTCGGGTCGGCGCCGAGCACGACGACCTCGGCGAGCGGGGCGCTGCGGTCCTCGCCCTTCTTCCCCTTCCTGCTCTCCTCGGAGGAGTCCTTGCTCCGGTAGGAGGTGAAGGCGTACGCGCCGAGGAGCGCTCCCTCGGCGACCGCGGCGAGCGATTCCCCGCCCTCGACGGGCAGCGCGAATCCGGCGGTCTTCTTCCCGGCCAGCGCGCGGGCAGCGGCACCGGCGGCCCGGCGGAGCGTCTCCGGGGCGTACGAGGCGCCCTTCTCCGGGACCTCGCCCAGCCCCACGGCGAGCACGAGCGGAGCCTTCAGGTCGTCCGGGGCCGGAACCTTGGTGGTCTCGCCCTCGGCACCGCCGGCGCCCAGGGTCTCCAGGGTGGCGGCCAGCCGGCCGCCGAAGGCCTTCTCGACGGAATCGTCGCCGGAGGCGACGACCGGGCCCTCGGCGCCCTTGGCGACACCGACGACGACAGCGTCCGCGCGCAACGTTGCGGCGGACGAAGTGCTGAGAGTCAGAGCAGACACGGTGGTAGGGACCTGCTTTCGTAGAGGGAGCCGTCGGGATCGCGCACGGCTTCGGGCACTCCGGGCATCGTATGCCCGAGTGAACGCACGTTTGCGGGCGACCCTACGCTCCTCCCGCGCGCACCGTCCCGCAAGTCCCTGCCGGAGACCGGGGCGGAGGACGGCGGTCCGGCGCGGGCCTCAGCCCGCGGCCAGCACGACCAGCGACACCGTGGCGGCGCACTCCGCGGCGGCTCCGAACACGTCACCGGTGACGCCGCCGAAACGGCTCCGGCAACGCCGCAGCAGCGACTCGGCGGCGGCGAGCGCGAGAGCCAGGGCCACCGCGCACCGCAGCCCACCGGCGATCCCGTCCGCCGCACCGCACACCGCGGCCGCCACCACCACCCCCGCACCGGCGGCCGCCCCCACCGCGCGGGACGGCACGGTTCCCGCGACGACGGAGCCCAGCCCGTCCCGCCGCGCGGCGGGCATCCCCCTCCGGGAGGCCAGGGTGAGTGCGGTGCGCGCGGAGACCCCGGACGCGACGGTCGCCGCCGCTCCCGCCGACCAGGCGGTGCCGTACAGCTCCGCGAGGGCCGCGACCTGCGCCAGCAGCACCAGCGTCAGGGTCGCCACCCCGAACGGGCCGACATCCGACTGCTTCATGATCCGCAACGCCTCGGGTGCGGGTCGGCCGCTCCCCAGCCCGTCCGCCACGTCCGCCAGTCCGTCGAGGTGGAGCCCGCGGGTGAGGAGCGCGGGCACGGCCACCGAGGCGACCGCGGCGAGCAGCGGTCCGGTACCCAGCACCGTCAGGACGGTGCCCGCCACCGCGGCCGCGGCACCCACGGCCAGCCCCACCAGCGGGGCCCAGGCCATGCCCCGCCCGGCCGCCGCGCGGTCCCAGCGGGTCACCCGCACCGGAAAGACCGTCAACGTGCCGAACGCGAACCGCAGGCCGTCGTCCGTCGTGGCGTCCGCCGCTGCCTCGTCCATGACGACGGAGGCTATCCCTCCGTCCTCTCCGTCCGTTCACCGGTGCCGGCGGCACCGGGCCGGACCAGACCGCTCTCGTAGGCGGCGACCACCAGCTGCGCCCGGTCCCGGGCTCCGAGCTTGCCCATCGTGCGGTTGACGTGCGTCTTGACCGTCAGCGGGCTCACGCGCAGCCGGCCGCCGATCTCGTCGTTGCTCAGCCCGCCGGCCACCAGGGCGAGCACTTCCCGTTCCCGGCCCGTGAGGACGTCGAGGTCGGGGGCCGCCGCCTCGTCCGGTGCCGGCCCCGCCAGAAAGCGGGTGATGAGCTGCTGGGTGGCGGCGGGCGAGAGCAGCGCCTCCCCACGGGCGGCGATCCGGACGGCGGACAGCAGCTCGTCCGGCTCGGCGCCCTTGCCGAGGAACCCGCAGGCCCCCGCCCGCAGGGCCCGCAGCACGTACGCGTCCTGCTCGAAGGTCGTGAGGATCACCACCCGTACCCCGTCGAGGCGGGGGTCGGCGCAGATCGCCCGGGTGGCGTCGATGCCGTCCGTGCCCGGCATCCGGACGTCCATCAGCACCACGTCCGCGGCCTCCCGGCGGGTCACCTCGACCGCCTCGGCGCCGTCCGACGCCTCGCCGACGACCGTCAGATCCGCCTCCGAGTCCACCAGGACCCGGAAGGCGCTGCGCAGCAGCGCCTGGTCGTCCGCCAGCACCACGCGCACCGTCACGGCGCCCCCTCGCGCTCCTGCGGTGCGCCCACCCCCGGCGGCGCGCCCGGGGCGACGCCGCCCGTGTGGGGCTCCGTGGCCCGCAGCGGCAGCAGCACCTGAACGCGGAAGCCACCGCCGTCCACGGGCCCGGCCTCGCACCGTCCGTTCAGGGCGGCCGCCCGCTCGCCCATGCCCGTGAGGCCGTGCCCGCCGCCGTCCGCGGCACCGGGGCCCGCAGCGCCCGCGCCGTCGTCCTGGACGACGATGCGCAGCGCCGCGGGGTCGCGCGTGATCCGGACGCTCGCGTGCGCACCGGCCCCGACGTGCTTCTGCACGTTGGTGAGTGCCTCCTGCACGACGCGGTACGCCGTCAGGTCGATCGCCGACGGCAGGCCGTCCCGGTCGTGCGGGGTCTCGACGTCGACGGTGAGTCCGGCCTGCTCGAACCCGGCGACCAGGTCGTCGAGGACCTCCAGTCCGGGGGCGGGCTCCGTCGGCGCCGCGGGATCGCCGGACTGCCGGAGCAGGCCCACGGTCGCCTGCAGCTCGTCCAGCGCGTGGCGGCTGGCCTGCCGGACATGGGTGAGGGCCTGTTTGGCCTGGTCGGGGCGCTGGTCCATCACGTGGGAGGCGACGCCGGCCTGCACGTTGACGAGCGCGATGTGGTGGGCGACCACGTCGTGCAGTTCACGGGCGATGCGCATCCGCTCTTCGGCGACCCGGCGGCGTGCCTCCTCCTCCCGGGTGCGCTCGGCGCGCTCGGCGCGTTCCCGCATGGCGTCGACGAAGGCCCGGCGGCTCCGCACGGCCTCACCGACCGCGGCGGCGAGTGCCGTCCAGGCGAGGATGCCGAGGTTCTCCTGCGCGTACCAGGGGCCCACGCCGAACAGCACCGCCGACGCGGTCAGCACCCCGACCGTGACCGCCCCCACCCGCCAGGACGTCGCGCGATCGGTGCGGTTGGAAACCGTGTAGAGGGCGACGACGGCGGCCGCCGCGAGCGGTGCCCGGTTCTGTGCCGAGGCCGCGTCCGCCGACTCCAGTGCCAGCCCGACGATGGCGACCGTGCCCGTCAGACAGAGGACCGTGAGGGGCGTGCGGCGCCGGGCCACGAGCGCTGCGCAGGAGACGACGGCCAGCAGCACGGTCGTCGGGTCGACGTCGTGCAGCCCGGGACGGCCGCCGGGGCCGCGCGGTTCGGTCGCCGAGCCGGCGAGGATGCTCAGCAGCGTTCCGGCCGCGAGCAGGGCGTCCACGAGGTACGGGTGGGCACGCATCCGGAGACGGAATGCGGCCAGTGCCCCGGAACCGGGGTCGGGGCGCATCGGGTCAGTGGTCACGGCAGGCACGTCGCGGGCTTCGGGCGCCGAGCGCACGCCACGCCGCGGGGCAGGCGAGGACGGACCGCGTCCTCCCTGCTCCGCAGCGTGTGCGCTACTCGGCGGGCTCCGCGCCCGTCGTGTCGGGGATGAGCCCGTCCTCGCGGAGCATGGCCCGCACGTCCTCGAGCGAGGCGTCGGGAGCCGGAAGGATCAGCTCCGAGGGTTCGAGCGCGTCGTCCGGGAGCGGGCGGCCCAGCGAGCGCACCGAGGACAGCAGCGCCGTCAGTGTGCGGCGGAACCCGGCCTCGTCCCCGGCGTCCATCTCGTCGCCGAGTTCGTCGTCGAGCTTGTTCAGTTCGGCGAGGTGGCTGTCCTCCAGCTCCACCTGACCCTCGCCCATGATCCTGACGATCATGACGCTCCTCTCCCGATGAGGACTGCCGTCACTGCTTGTCGAACCTGGGGGCGTCCTGGGCCTGCTGCGTACCGCCCTGTTCGGCGCCGTTCCCGGTACCGCCCTCGAGGGCCTGCCGGTCCGTACCGGAGCCGCCCGCGAGCTCGGCCTTCATCCGCTGCAGCTCCAGCTCCACGTCCGAGCCGCCGGACAGCCGGTCCAGCTCGGCGGTGAGGTCGTCCCTGGCGGTGCCCGACGGGTCCTCCAGCGCGCCCGAGGCGAGCAGCTCGTCGATCGCGCCGGAACGCGCCTGCAGCTGCTGGGTGCGGTCCTCGGCCCGCTGGATGGCCATGCCGACGTCGCCCATCTCCTCGGAGATGCCGGAGAACGCCTCACCGATCCGCGTCTGCGCCTGGGCCGCGGTGTAGGTGGCCTTGATCGTCTCCTTCTTGGTGCGGAAGGCGTCGACCTTGGCCTGCAGGCGCTGCGCGGCCAGGGTGAGCTTCTCCTCCTCGCCCGAGAGGGTCTGGTGCTGCGACTCCAGGTCGGTGACCTGCTGCTGCAGCGCGGCGCGGCGGGACAGCGCCTCACGGGCGAGGTCCTCGCGCCCCAGGGCGAGCGCCTTCTTGCCCTGGTCCTCGAGCTTGGAGGACTGCGACTGCAGCTGGCTGAGCTGCAGCTCCAGACGTTTGCGGGAGGTCGCGACGTCGGCGACCCCGCGGCGCACCTTCTGCAGCAGCTCCAGCTGCTTCTGGTACGAGTAGTCCAGCGTCTCGCGCGGGTCCTCGGCCCGGTCCAGGGCCTTGTTGGCCTTCGCGCGGAAGATCATCCCCATACGCTTCATGACACCGCTCATGGGCCTCGCGCGCCCCCTTCGTCAACGGACTCGAGCCTCAGCACGTCTTTACGGACCCCAGGGTACGGGGCCCCCTTCCATTACCGCACTGCCTGGAGCCGTATGCGCTCATCCGCGAGGATGATCGACAGTGGCCGGCTCTCCGGCGCAGGGAGGAGGAGGCGGCGGTGCCCTACCAGCCGGTGTCGCCGGATCGCGCGGGCACGATCCGGCAACGGGGTGCGGAACACGCGGAGGCGACCCGTACCCTGGAGGCGTGTTCCGAAGCCGTGCGAAGGACGGGCAGGCCGCATCCCACCAGGTGAGCGAGGCCGAGCCCCGGAAGAACCATGACCCTGAGGCCCCCAAGGGGCGCCCCACACCCAAGCGCAGCGATGCCCAGGCACAGCGCCGCATGCTCGCCAAGCCGCCGGCGAACCGCCGCGAGGCGGCGAAGCGTTCCCGCGAGGCCCGGCGTGCCGACATGGCCCGCCAGCGGCAGGCTCTCGCGGGCGGCGACGAGCGCTACCTGCCGGCGCGCGACCAGGGACCGGTGCGGCGCTTCGCCCGCGACTTCGTGGACGCCCGGTGGGCGGTGGCCGAGTTCTTCCTGCCCATCGCGGTGGTCATCCTGATCCTCAGCATCGTCGACTCGGCGCGGTTCCAGAGCATCGCGTTCGTGCTGTGGGTGGGCGTCATCGGCATGATCGCGGTCGACTCGATCGGCATGGCCGTCCGCCTCCGGAAGGCGCTGACGACGCGCTTCCCGGACGAGAACCGGCGGGGCGCGCTGTTCTACGCCTTCACCCGCTCCCTGCAGATGCGGCGGATGCGCCTGCCCAAGCCGCAGGTGGCCCGCGGCCGGCACCCCTGATCCGGTGATCCGGCAGCATCTGGTCGCCCGGCAGCTCGACGAGCAGGTCGCGGACCGGTTTCCCGGCCGGTCCGGGCTCCGGGTGCTCGAAGTGGGTGTTCCGCCCGCCGCCGGCGCGTGGTCCGAGGCGGTGGGCACGCTGCGGCTGGCCCGCGCGGGGCACCACGTCACCCTTCTCGAACCCGATCCGGAGGTCCGTGCGGACGTCCTGTCGGCACTGGAGGAGGAACCGTCGGCGGTGCGACGCCTCGTCCGGCTCGCGGAGGGCGACGCCGGGGAGACGGGAGCGCACTTCCTGCCCCGTACCTTCGACGTGGTGCTCTGCCACGGTGTGCTGGCGGCCGCGTCGGAGCCGGTCGGCACGCTCGCCGGCCTGGCCAGGGTGCTCGCTCCCGGTGGACTGCTGTCCGTCCTCGTCCGCAACGAGGCCGCCACGGCACTGCACTCCGGGCGGACCGGCGACTGGGACGCGACGCTCGCGGCCTTCGACGCCGTCGAGCCGACGTTCGGGCTGGAGACCATGACGGCTCTCCTGTCGCGAGTGGGTGCACCGCTGCACGCGTGGTACGGCGTCGAGGTGTTCACCCCGGGTACGGAGACCACAGCCGCGGTGCCCCGGCAGCTCGCCGCCGAGGAACGCGCGGGGCGCACCGATCCGTACCGCTCGGTCGCGGCGCACCTCCACCTGTGCGGTGTCCGCGGCGCCTCCTCCGTCTGACGCCTCAGCCCCGGAGTGGCAGCATCGCGCCCGCCACGGCGAGGACGACGCTCTCGCACTCCGCGGCCACCGCGGCGTTGAGCCGTCCCAGCTCGTCCCGGAACCGGCGCCCCGAGGCGGAGGCGGGATGCACGCCCGATCCCACTTCGTTGCTGACCAGCACCACGGTCCGCCGCGTGCCGCGAACCGCCGCGGCGAGCCGTGCCACCCGTTCGGCCAGCTCGCGGGCGCCGCCGCGCTGCCAGCGGTCGTCGTCCCAGGCGTCCACCGCGTCCATGGCATCGGTCAGCCACAGCGCGAGGCAGTCGATCAGCAGTGCCGGGCCGTCCGCTTCCTCCAGCAGCGGCACAAGGTCGCAGGTCTCGGCCGTCCGCCAGGACGCCGGACGCCGTGCTCGGTGCGTCGCCACCCGCTCCGCCCAGTCCGTGTCGCCGTCGCGGACCCCTCCGGTGGCCACGTAGAGCACGTCGGGGAAGGTCTCGAGCCGCCGCTCGGCCTCCGCCGACTTTCCCGAGCGGGCACCACCCAGCACCAGCGTGCGCCGCGGCGGATCCGGAACCTCGTGGTACGCGCCGACGGCCACGGTGGTGCCGTCGGGCACGCTGCGGGCCCCTGCCGCAGCCAGCCGCCGCCGCAGCTCCCCGCCCGGTGGCACGTCGTGGTCGAGGTGCACCGCCAGCACATCCGTGGCCGGCCCTGCCGCCCCGGCGGCCCGCAGCCGGGCCAGCGCGTCCGGGCGGCCGGACACGTCCAGCAGCACCATGTCGTACGGCGCGGTGGTGGGCCCCTGGGTGCCGAGCCCGGCCGGGGCGGTACCGGGCGGGAGGTACAGGAAGGCGTCGCCGTCCGGTCCCGTCACGGCGTACCCGGTGCCCGGCGTGTCCAGGGCGAGCGCGCGCACCCGGTGGCCGCTGAGGAGCGACAGTTCCTGGCCGTCCGGAACCCGCACCGGCGGAGGCAGCGCCGCGGGGGTCTCGACGGCGGGTCCGTCGTGCGGGTGCGACAGCAGCACCTGCCGCACACCGTGCAGCGACTTCCCGGCCCGGGCGGCCGCCAGCGCCGAGCCGGGTGTCAGGTCCAGCAGCAGTGCGCCGTCCACGAGCAGCGCGGTGGCGGCGCGGGCCTCGGGGCCGGTCGCACGGGCGCACGCGGCGCAGGGGCAGCCGGGGCGGGGCAGACCGGCGGGAGCGCCGGTACCGAGCAGAGTGAGTTCCACGTCCCGATCGTCTCGCGCGCCGCCGGTCGCCGCGCAACGGGCATTACGCTGCGCTCAGCAGTCAGAGTCGATCAGTTGCTCCGGGAGGCGACATGGCGTGGACGTGGCGGTTCGAGAAGTCCGACGGCAGTGAGACGGAACCGGCCGTCCAGCCGGAGGAGTTCACCACGCAGGGCGACGCGGAGACCTGGATCGGGGAAGTGTGGCGCGAGCTGCTCGAGGGGGGAGCCGACCAGGTCACCCTGCTGGAGGACGGCACGAAGGTCTACGGCCCCATGAGTCTGCACGGCAACGACGCGTAGGGCTCGGTGCCGGCCTGTCCGGTGGCCCGGCACGCCCCCCGGTACCGGGCCACCGGCGCCGGGGGAGCGGGGCCGCCGGGCCGTCGCGGTGTCGCGTACTCTGCGCGCATGCCTGACGGGACCCTGAACCTCGACGAGTTCTCCGACCTCATCCAACGGCCCCACGGCGGGCTCCGCCGCGACGCGGAGGACCGCCGCACCCGGACCGGACTGCCGCCCCGGGCGCTGGGCAGGCTGGACGTGCTGGGGGAGTGGCTCGCCGCGGCCCAGGCCGAGGTGCCGGTGAGGCCGATCGCCCGGCCGAAGTTCCTGCTGTTCGCGGGCGATCACGGAGTTGCCCGGCTCGGCGTCTCGGGCCGCGCGTCCGGCAGTGCCCACACCCTGGTGCGGGCGGCCCTCGACGGCGAGAGCACTGCCGCGATCCTCGCCCGGCGGCTGGACGTGCCGCTGCGCGTCGTCGACATGGCGCTCGACTGCGATCCGGAGACCCTGCCGGACGAGGTGACCCGGCACCGGGTACGGCGCTCCTCCGGACGGCTGGACGTCGAGGACAGCCTGACCGGCGCGGAGGCCGAGCAGGCCTTCCGTGCAGGTGTGGCCCTCGCGGACGAGGAGGCGGACGCCGGGACCGACCTCGTCGTGCTCGGCGATCTCTCCGTGGGCGGGACGACCGCGGCGGGCACCCTGGTCGCCGCACTCTGCGGCACCGACGCCTCCGTCGTCACCGGACGCGGTGGCGCCGGCATCGACGACCTCGCCTGGATGCGCAAGTGTGCGGCGATCCGGGACGGGCTGCGCCGGGCACGTCCGGTGCTCGGGGATCAACTGCGGCTGCTCGGCGCCGTGGCGGGAGCCGACCTGACGGCCATGACCGGGTTCCTGCTCCAGTGCGCGGTGCGTCGTACTCCCGTCATCCTCGACGGCGTGGTGTCCGCGGCCTGTGCCCTGGTGGGGCAGCGGGTGGCGTTCCGGGCGCCGGACTGGTGGCTGGCCGGGCAGGCGACCCGGGAGCCGGCGCAGGAGAAGGCGCTGGACCGGATGTCCCTGGAACCGCTGGCGGATCACGGTGTCGCGGTCGGCGAGGGAGCCGGGGCACTGTTGGCCCTGCCGCTGGTACGGGCGGCCGCCGACCTGGCCGCGGAGCTGCCCGTGCGGGACGAGGGCGGGGCGGAGCCGTCCGGTTCCGGCCCTCTCGGGGGCACCTGAGCCGACGCCCCCCGCCGCGTCCCGGATCGTTGCTGCGGCCCGGGACGCTCGGCGGCTGCTCCGGCCTGCGGGGGACGGCCCGGAGGCGTCGCCCGGGCCCGGGGCCGCGTCCCCGGGCCCGCATGTCCTGCGGACGCGCGTCCGGGCGCTGCCCCGGCGGCCGGTGCGTGCTGGTGCACGGAGTGCCGTGGGTGGTTGCTGTGTGCCGTCGCTCCCCGCCCCGGGGCCGGTTTCCGGGGGGCGTCGGATTCTCCGGTTGTTGCCTCGCCGTCTGTTCCCGGCCGTCCCCGTGTGTCCGGCGCACCGGGCACCGGCCCGGGGCCGGGAACGCGGAGGGCCGCGGGCGCTCCGCCCGGCACCGGGAGGCGCCCGGCGCCGTCGTCGGTCGGCGTGCGGTCCCGGGCCGCGCCGGGGTCGCGGGGCCCGCGTGCACCCGGGCCGTGGATTCCGGCGGCCGGGTCGCCTGCCGGCGCTCGACTGCCGGAGCCGGAGGCCACGGCGATACCGCTGCCCAGCATGAGTGCCGTGGCCAGTCCCAGTGCCGTCGAACGGCTGCCGCCACGCCGCCGGCGGCTCCGTGTCACGGCCGCCTCGGGGGCACGGTCTGCGCGGGCGGCGCGGAACGCCGCGACGGCCGACTCCTCGCCCGCGACCCGGCCGTCCGCCTCGGGGGAGGAGCCGAGGGCCGAGAGGTGTTCCGCCAGCTCACGGATGGCCCCGGTGTGCGGGGTGCCCTGTTCGCCGAGCAGCTGCCGGAGCCGTGACTCCTCGACGGACTGCTCTGTCATGGGCACCGCGCCTCTCTGCCGCCGGGGCGACGGACTGGGGATTTTCCGGACACTTCTGTGTGACGCACGCAGCAGGCCGGCGGGTTCCGAGGCGTCCGGAGGGACTGCGGCGTCCGGTCAGGGCAGGGCCAGCATGCGCTCCAGCGCCTGCTTCGCGAACCGCTCGGTGTCCGGGTCGACCTCGATCCGGTTGACCACCGCTCCCTGCGTGAGCGACTCCAGGGCCCACACCAGGTGGGGCAGGTCGATGCGGTTCATGGTCGAGCAGAAGCACACCGTGCGGTCGAGGAACACGATCTCCTTGTCGCCGGCGAAGCGGTCGGCCAGTCGGCGCACCAGGTTGAGTTCGGTGCCGATGGCCCACTTGGAGCCGGACGGGGCTGCCTCGAGGGTCCTGATGATGTACTCGGTCGAGCCGACGAAGTCGGCCGCCTCCACGACCTCGTGCTTGCACTCGGGGTGCACCAGCACGTTGACGTCCGGGATGCGCTCCCGCACGTCGCGCACCGAGTCCAGGGAGAAGCGCCCGTGCACGGAGCAGTGGCCCCGCCACAGGATCATCCGTGCGTCCCGAAGTTCCTGCGCGGTCAGCCCGCCGCCCGGCTTGTGCGGGTTGTAGACGACGCAGTCGTCAAGGGACATGCCGAGGTCGCGGACCGCGGTGTTCCGGCCCAGGTGCTGGTCCGGCAGGAAGAGGACCTTGCCCCGGCCCTCGCCGTCCCGGCCGAAGGCCCATTCCAGGGCGCGTCCCGCGTTGGAGGAGGTGCAGATGGTGCCGCCGTGGCGCCCGGTGAAGGCCTTGATGTCGGCGGAGGAGTTCATGTACGAGACCGGCACCGTGCTGTCCGCCACGCCTGCTTCGGTGAGGACGTCCCAGCACTCCGCGACCTGCTCCGCCGTCGCCATGTCGGCCATCGAGCAACCGGCGGCGAGGTCCGGCAGCACGACCTGCTGCTCGCCGGAGGTGAGGATGTCCGCCGACTCGGCCATGAAGTGGACGCCGCAGAAGACGATGTACTCGGCTCCGGGGCGGGCGGCCGCCTCGCGCGCCAGCTTGAAGGAGTCGCCCGTGACGTCGGCGAAGGCGATGACCTCGTCGCGCTGGTAGTGGTGGCCGAGGACGAAGACCTTGTCGCCCAGTGCCTCCTTGGCGGCCCGCGCACGTTCGACGAGATCCGGATCGGACGGGGAGGGGAGTTCCCCCGGGCAGTCGACTCCGCGCTCACTGGCGGGGTCCGACTCCCGGCCCAGGAGGAGCAGGGCGAGCGGCGTCGGCTGGACGTCCAGCGGCTGGGTGGTGGACACGATCGCGCATCCTTTCTCGTCGGAACGCGCGCTCTGACCACGCGCACTTATCGTCGTATTGACGTTATCCATCATAACCCCTTCACGTCACTGTGACGATGGTGTTCGTGTCGATGTGACGCATCACCGTCCGCCGTCCCGGTCGTGCGGTCGTGACCGTTGCGCGCCGGATGTGCGAGCATGAGAACCGCAAGGAATGCGACGCCGCCCTGGAATGAATCCGGGCCGCCGTCGGTTCCAGCCGACGGCAGAGCAGTCCGTACAACCCGGGAGAGAAGCAGATGTCCGTTTCGGACGAGACCGCGGTGAGTGAGGGCATCATCCTGTCCGACGCCGCTGCGGCGAAGGTCAAGAGCCTCCTCGAGCAGGAGGGCCGTGACGACCTCGCGCTGCGCGTGGCCGTCCAGCCCGGCGGCTGCTCCGGCCTGCGGTACCAGCTCTTCTTCGACGAGCGTTCGCTCGACGGCGACGTGGTGAAGGACTTCGACGGCGTCAAGGTCGTCACCGACCGGATGAGCGCCCCGTACCTGGGTGGCGCGTCCATCGACTTCGTCGACACCATCGAGAAGCAGGGCTTCACCATCGACAACCCGAACGCCTCGGGTTCCTGCGCCTGCGGCGACTCGTTCAGCTGAGCGGGACCAGGACGAGCAGAAGGCGGCGCCCCCCGGGGCGCCGCCCTCCGTGTGCGGGGCGGCGGGCCGCGCCCCC